>NZ_JAATTW010000009.1:0-84001 GCF_013414205.1 Pseudoalteromonas sp. MIP2626 | reverse complement strand
CTAAAGTAGATATTTACGCAAAGACTTAAAAATATTATCAGATATTTTCCAAATTCAGTTAATTTGTAGTGATACGAATTAACGCCCTAATTTGCTTGGTAACAATAGCGTTTTGGACCCACCTGACCCCATGCCGAACTCAGTAGTGAAACGAAACAGCGCCGATGATAGTGTAGCATTTGCTATGTGAAAGTAGGACATTGCCAGGCTCCAAATTGTAGAAAGCCCGACTAGAAATAGTCGGGCTTTTTTACGTCTGTAGAAAAGTGAAATGTGGGTGAATAATGTACACAAGTCTCCCGCGTAAGTTGGGCGAGCGTAGCGACACCCGACACTCAAATCATAAAAATATCACCACTGACTAATGAGTGTGTCGCATTTGCACTGTGGCTCTCCACTGCTGTGGGCACCACGACATTACCAGGCTCCAAATTGTAAAAGCCCGAATTTAACGATTCGGCTTTTTTTACGTCTGCAGAAAAGTGAAATATGGGTGAGTGATGTACACAAATCTCCCACGTAGGTCGGGCGAGCGTAGCGACACCCGACGATAAAGAGCATCAAAAATAGCTCAAGGAGCCTGTAGCCTTTAACAATCGTTGTATTCTCAAGTTAGAAATTCATTTTTAAAATCATTTTGTTGCAACTTCACTGTTGGTTTAATAAGTGACCTGTGTAAAACTACTGAGGTTAATTCAGTAAATCAGGTGACATGAATGTCAAATATTAAAGCTTGGAAACTTCTCAGCCTGTTTTGTTTGTTTGCGGTGCTTATGGGTTGCCAATCTAAAGAAGAGCAACTGCAAAAAACAATTCAAGAATCGATTAAAAAAGCGGAGGTTGAGCTATCACAGCTAGGTACTGCGCTTGATAATGGTAGTTTGCGTAATGCATTACTACTTAAAGAATACGGTGTTCAGCTTAAAAATCAGCAACCAGAACTTTCAAAAGTTGTTGATGTCATTACCCTTGACGCCACTCGTCAAGGTGCACTTTATAGTGGTTTAACACAGCGACTTAAAGATATTAAGGGCACCTACCTTATTCCTCCTTACGAAGATACTTTGCACAGTATTGACTTATTGCGTGAAGCTGCAAAGCCTACGTTATTTTCAGATGCGTTAACCGATCCTATTAATATGCTTGCGGATATGTCTAAAGGTAATTTAGCGCGTATTGGTGCTATTAGTCAGCAAGCTGAAGGCGCTGGAGTTGGTAACCAAATGGTGGGTAATCCTAATTATGGTAACTGGCAATCTAACAGCAATGGTACTAGCTTTTGGCAATGGTACGGTATGTATCGTATTTTAGGGGATGTATTCAATCGTGTTGAATATGGTAGCTGGAGCCGAGGTCGTAAATATAGTTATTACAACGATTACGGCCGCACGCGCTACTCAAGCCCAAAACAAATTAAAGCGCAGAGCACGCTAGAAACACGTACGCGTCAATCATATCAACGCCAAGGTAAGCAGTTTACTAGCCCTTATGCGAGCAAAAAAACGGGGGCGTCAGGCTTAAGCCGAAGTAGCTACACACCACCTAAAAGTCGCAGTAGTTATTCTCGTTCGAGTAGTTATAGCAATAACTCGGGCTCAGTTCGTAACAGCGGTAGTAGAACCTCTCGTGGCGTGAGCCGTGGTAAGTAAAAGAATAAAGTTGGAGTTAGAGTAATATGTATGAATTTAATGGAATAACAATGTGGTCACTACAAGCGCTGGCGATTGATTTTGCAATTATTGTTTTGCTGTTTGTGAGTCTTAAATATATTAAGGGTTGGGTATCTAACCTGCATGCTAATGATGAAATTACTGAGCGTGATAACTTTGCATTTGGTATTAGTTTTGCTGCGGGTTTAGTTGCATTGGCGATTGTGCTTACAGGTGTAAGCAGCGGTGCTTTTGCAGTGTCATTACAGCAAGAAGCTCTGCAAATGTTGGGTTATGGTGCACTGGCTATTTTACTTATTAAGCTTGGGCATTTCTTTCAAGATAAAGTTGCGCTGCGTAAAGTGAGCTTACATAGCGAAATAGTTAAAGGTAACGTGACTGCGGCTGTTATCGACTTTGGCCACGTTGTTAGTGTCGCCATTGTAATTCGCTCGGCATTGCTGTGGGTGGCTACCGACGGTTGGCATGGTTTACCAATTGTGGTTGCTGCTTTTGTTATTGGCAGCCTAGTGCTGTTGTTAGTGAGCCAATATCGCGTACAGCTGTTTAAGCGCACCAATAAAAGTGGTGATTGCTTACAACAAGCAATTATTGATGGCAACTTAGCCGTGGGTATTCGTTATGCCGGTTTTTTAATTGGCAGCGCATTAGCCATTACCGCAGCAACGGGGATTGCGCCTTATGTAGCCGATAATATTAATGCGAGTTTGTTGTACTGGGCTATAAGTGCAGTAGTTAGTTTACTGGTATTTATTATTTTGCACTTAGTGACAATTAAAATAATTTTATCTGGCTGTGATATTTCAGATGAAGTGAACCGTCAAAAAAATGTGGGTGTAGCCGCTATTTCTGCAGCGTTATCATTTGCGGTAGGTATAACTATGGCAACACTATTAGGCGCATAATCGAGTGTCATCAACTATAAAAAGCCCAAGTAAATTTAGTTTACTTGGGCACGATATTTTACTTATTACCGTTATGGCCGTACTCGCAGGGTGTGGCCTTATTTATGAATACTTACTGTCTCATTATGCGGGGCGGGTACTTGGCTCAGTAGAAAGCGCTATTTATGCGATGATCGGCACTATGATAGTAGCAATGGGCATTGGCGCATTTTTAGCACGTTGGTTTAAAGATGCATTTACCGCCTTTGCTTGGCTAGAAAGTATAATTGCTTTGATTGGTATGGGCTGTATTTTAGCCATTGCCGGCGTTATTGCTGTTAGCTATTCACTGCCGCATATGTTTTCGAGTATTTTTAATTTACCTCCCGACGTAGTACTCAATGGCTATGTATTTCAAAAGCTACAAGAGTGGTCGCGTTTTTTACCCTATGTATTTGGCCTTATACTTGGCTTGTTTATTGGTATGGAAATACCGCTTATTGCGCGTATTCGTCAGCATGTTTATGGCCGTTTTTTAGAAAATAACGCAGGAACAATTTATGGTGCCGACTATATAGGCGCCGGAATTGGCGCGGCTATTTGGGTTAGCATTATGTTGTCTATGCCCATAATGCAAGCAGCCGCGTGGACTGCGCTGTTTAATATAATTGCTGGGCTTGCTTTTTTATGGCGGTATCACACCTATGTACGCTTTGCCAAACTGTTATTAGCGTGTCACCTGTTATTACTAGTATTATTTGCGTTTATATTGGTATTGGGCAGTAGTTGGATGGATAACTTGAGCAATGTTTTATACAAAGACAAGGTTATTTATTCTCAAGCCACTAAATATCAACATGTGGTACTAACCGAGCGGTTAAGTAAAAATCAGCCGCAGCCAATAACCGATTTATACTTAAATGGGCGCTTACAGTTTTCTAGTGTTGATGAGCAAATATATCATTCAATGTTAGTTTACCCGGCAATGTTGGCATCAAACCGTCATGAGCGGGTACTGATCATTGGCGGTGGCGATGGGCTGGCACTTAGAGATGTTTTAAAGTGGCCGGTGAGCAAAGTAACCCTGATTGACCTTGATGGGCAATTGCTTAATTTGTTTGGCCATAAAGATGCTGAATTTACTTCGCCTGAAGATATTAGCCAGCGGTTGTTAAGCCTTAATAGCAAATCTATGCATGATCCGCGTGCAGATATTATTGTTGGTGATGCCTTTTTAGAAGTTGAAAAGTTGCTCGATCAGGCAAAGCAATTTGATACTATTTTAATTGATTTACCTGACCCTAATCATCCCGATTTAAATAAAATGTATAGTGACTACTTTTATAATCATGTACGCCAATTACTAGCACCAGATGGCGCAATGGCGGTGCAGTCAACTTCGCCTTATCATGCTAAAAAAGCCTTTTTAAGTATTGCTAAAACGGTTAAAGCGGCTGGATTTGAATATGTAGAGCAGTATCAACAAAACATTCCTTCATTTGGACAGTGGGGCTGGACTATAGCTACCAAAATGGGGCAATCGGCTAGTGGGCGAATCAACGATGTAACCGCAATGCCGATACCATCAAGGTGGATCAGTAAAGAATATTTACTGGCTAGTTTTATTTTTCCGAATAATTATTTCGAACATATTAAAGATATTGAAGTCAATAGGTTAGGCTCTGGCCAACTGTACGATTATTACCGTACAGCATGGCAAATAGAAAGCGAGTTGTATAAAAACTAATAAAACATGGTTGACATAATATGTCATCCATGAGAATCTTAACTCAGACATAATATGTCAAACGACAAAAGGCAGAGACATGGAATTAAATGAACTTTCAATAAAATTAGCTTCTTTTGAAACAGAAGGCGCTAACTTTGAGTCTTTCTTGATTGCTAATCCAGGTGAGCAAGATGTATTACAAGTCATTGTTGATGAAAATGATGAGCTTCCAATTTTTGTTACGCAAACACAAGAGCAGTTATTATGCATTAGCTACTTGTTTGACGAAGATGAAGTTAAGCCGGAATTACGTAACGAGTTAAACGAAACATTACTACGTTTAAACGTGCCAATTCCATTAAGTGCATTTGCTAAAATCGATAATAAATACGCGATTTTTGGCGCACTGTCGGTAAATTCATCATTAGATGACATTACCCACGAACTAGTGACATTAGCCGATAATGCTATTGATGCACTAGAAGCCGTGACCATGTATTTAAACGATTAGTAGCGATTTAGTGGAGTTAAGATTATGAGTATTTTAAAAAAATTATTTACAGCAGTACGTGGCGGCGCGCGTGAAGCAGGCGAAGCAATTGTAGATAAAAACGGTATCCGTATTTTTGAGCAAGAAATTGCAGATGCACAAAATGCTTTGCACCGTGCTAAAAAAAGCCTAACAGAAGTTATGGCGAAAGAAATGCAAACTAAGCGTAAAATTAGCGCTGTAGATGCATCTATTGCTGAGCATGAAGCTTATGCTGGGCAAGCGCTGGAAAAAGGCAACGAAGCTTTAGCATTAGAAATTGCAGAAAAAATTGGCGAGTTTGAAGCTGAAAAAGCAGAGAACGAACAAGTATTATCTGGTTTTAGCAATCATATTGTAGCGCTTAAACAGCAAGTTAAAGAAGCTGAAAAGTCGATTAAAGAAAACCAACGCCAGCTAACTATGGTTAAAACCACAGAAAGCGTGCAACAAGCTACTATGGCTGTAAACAGCACATTAAACACTAACAGCTCGTCTATGACATCGGCTCGCCAATCACTTGAGCGTATTAAGCAACGCCAGCAAGACCGTCAAGATCAGTTAGGTGCAGCTAAAGAGCTTGAAGCCGATGTAAACGGCGACGATTTAAAAGCGAAAATGGCAGAGGCCGGAATTGGCGACAGCAGTCCAAAAAGTGCTGATATTTTAGCGCGTATTAAAGCCAAGCAAAATAGCTAATAATTACGTTCATATTTAAAAAGGTAACCAGGCTTTAGCTTAGTTACCTTTTTTGCTTAGAAGGCAGCCTTCCTATGTTTAATTTTTTCAAATCTAAAAAAGAGCCAGAGCGTCAGCTTAATCATGCCAGTGAGCTTAAAAAAGGTGACATGTTTACAGTCATCGATTCATTTGCTTATCCAGCGTGGTTAAAAGGGCAAACTCTTCGCGTTATTGATATACAAACTTACCAGTATCAACACAGTAGTGACACTGAGTTTGTGTTGGAAAGTGACAGCGGCCAAGTGGTATTTTTACAAATAGAGCAAGAAGATGGTGAGCAATGGGCTAACTTTTCTATAAAAGTACAACGTGATGAAGTAGAAGATATATTTGGCCTTGATCAGTTTGCGCGTATTTTTGATGAAGAGTCTTTAACGCATATCACAGTGCAAAATATACCAGAGCGTTTTACGCAGTTTTTAGCTAACAACTATCAGCAAAGCGAATCGCCATTTGTGTGTTATTTTCATAATAAAGACTATCGCAATCAAGCTCTTCCACGTTATGAGCAAGAAGGTGGTGAGCTGTGTGAAATGATTTGTTTAGAGTCTGATGATAAAGGCTTTGGTTTAAATATTGAGATTTGGGATGGTGGCGAAACCGAAGTATCGCTTACCTTAACGCGGCCAATTACCGACATTGTTGACTTGTTTCCAGGAGACGCTAAGTGAGTGATGCTAAAGAAAAGTGGTTACGCCAAGAGCAGGCAGTGCGTGCCACGCAAATGGCATTTGATCTAAGTAGCGAAGTACAAAAGTCGATAAAAAAGCAAGCGATTGATCAAGAGCTAACACCTTCAGATATGATCCGCAAAATACTCGGTTTGGATGTAAAGTCTAAAAAAACCCGACAGCGTCTATCGTTTAATTTAAACGACGATGAAATAGCACAGCTTGCAAGCCGTTTTGATGTGCAAAGTGATGATAAGCGCGTAGTAAAGCAACGCGTTGCAGAACTTTTGATTGCTCATACAAAAAAAATTAAGTAGTTTTATGTTATAGACGCTATGCCCTTAAACTAAAAAGATAAAATAACGAGTTGCCGTGAATATAATTTTAATTGCTTACTTACTAATTTTTGCATTATTTGGTACTGCGGCAAGCTACTTTGTGCGTTTTATTTATGCGTATTGGGTGCTTAACAAAATGCCAATGCACTATATTATTAAAGCGGGGATTTGTTTAGTAATGGTGGTAATTATTTCAGCGTTAATCCCATATTTAGGATAACGCTGAAATTAAATTGTTTGCAGCATTATTTTATTTCAAAAGGTTGGCATTGCTGATTAATGCACAGTGATTGTACTTCAAGCACTGATGGGCAGTCAGTTAAGCCTTGTGCCTTATTTAGCGTGTTTTCTTGTGCTGTTATTTGCTGTGCAATCTGCTCAGCTTGTTCTTGTTGGGTATTAAGTGTTGAGTACACCGTATACTTACTTGGCCCACCGCACGCACGCGCACCTACTTCAAGCACTTTACATTGAAAGCTAGCTGTACAGCTATTGTTACTAACAATATCGTTAAGTTGACTATTAAGACTCGCTAAACTCGTTCCGTGATCATTGCTTGACGATGTTGTGCTAGCACAGCCGCTCAGTAACAAAATACTAGTAGCAATACTTACAATTGATAGTTTAATTGCTGATGGCAAACAACTCATAACCTTATCCTTAAAATACACTTACTGCTGAGCCTTCAAGTTTAACACATTTATTTTCTACACACTGCGTGCTTGGCGCAGTTAAATGTTGGCAAATACTGACCATTTGATTTTGGGCATTATAGTTACTTTCAAAAGTAGTGATTTTTTTACTTAATGCAGTGACTTGCTCAGTTGTTGCTGTTGTCGTTGAATACACTATATAACTACTTGGGCCGCCACATGCTCGGCTACCTACAGCTTCTACTTGGCACTGCGTACTGCTATCACATTGTTTATTAGCAATGAGCGTATTTAATTCATTTTTAGCTGTTTTAATGTCATCAAGAGTAACTGTTTTCATGGCAGTATTTGATAGTTTTTCGGCTGGGGCATGTAATTCTGCTTTGTTACTTTTTTGCAGTTGTTGTAGTTTTTGCTGCGATGGCGTTGTTGCTTCGCTGGCAGTTGTTTTTTCTGTTTCTGCTACGGGGTTATCTAAACAAGCGGTTAAACACAGTGGTAAAAATATAGCTAGCAATGGTGTACGCATAACAAATCCTGATAGTGGTGAATTATTCACCACTATCATACACTGTGCATTTGTTACGGCAATAAAAACTCTATTATCAAGCAATTAAAGCCGTTATTAATTACTGTGAATATTTACAGCCCGCCTTGGGTTAACTTGCTGGGGTTAAGTAGCTTTTCGAGCTCGCTGCGCGATAAATCAGTTTCTTGCTCGGCAACATCAATAATTGGGCGAGCTTCTTTATATGCTTGTTTCGCTATTTTGGCTGCTTTTTCATAACCGATCACCGGATTTAGCGCGGTTACTAAAATAGGATTTTTAGCCAGTGCCTTATCAATATTTAGCTGATTTACTGTAAAGCTAGCAATGGCTTTATCTCCCAGTGCTTGGGCGCTATTAGCGAGTAACTCTATACTTTGTAGAATATTATAAGCAATTACCGGCAGCATTACATTTAGCTCAAAATTACCTGCTTGGCCGGCAACGGTAATTGTAGCGTCGTTACCAATTACTTGGGCGCTCACCATAGCTGCCGCTTCGGGGATCACTGGGTTTACTTTGCCGGGCATAATAGATGATCCGGGTTGCAGTGCTTCAAGCTCTATTTCACCTAAACCAGCTAATGGACCAGAGTTCATCCAGCGCAAGTCGTTGGCTATTTTCATTTGCGCTACAGCAAGTACTTTTAATTGCCCTGAAAGCGCGACAATGGCATCTTGCGAACCAATATTGTAAAAAAAGTTACTGCTAGGCGTAAATCTAATACCTACGTTGGCACTGAGATTATTAGCAAATAGCGGTGCAAATTGTGGATCGGCATTAATACCTGTTCCTACAGCGGTACCACCTTGCGCTAGTTCGCAAACACGCTCTAGGCTATGCCTTATACCAGCCGCGGCATGGTTAATTTGCGTTTGCCAGGCACTTAGAGTTTGCCCAAAAGTAACCGGCATAGCATCCATTAAATGAGTGCGGCCGGTTTTTACTATAGCGCCAACCTCGGCTTTTTTGTGTTCTAAATGCTGTGATAGTTTTTCTAGTGAAGGGAGTAATTCGTACACCACATTTATTGCGCTGCTCAGGGCAATGGCAGTAGGGATCACATCGTTAGAGCTTTGCCCCATGTTTACATCATCATTAGGATGAATGCTTTCATCGCCTAGCCGGCTTGCTAAAGTGGCAATCACTTCATTGGCATTCATATTTGAGCTAGTACCCGAGCCAGTTTGAAATATATCGACCGGGAAATGCTCATAATGGCTACCATCAATAATTTCTTGGCATGCTTGCTCTATTGCTTTAGCTTTAGTTTTGCTTAGGTGCCCAAGCTCAAAGTTGCTCTGCGCTGCCGCTTGTTTAATGTAAGCAAGGGCGGTTATAAACTGCTTAGGCATAGCTAAACCACTGATGGCAAAATTATTCACAGCGCGCTGAGTTTGCGCTTGATATAGTGCATTAGCAGGGACTTGTAACTCGCCCATGCTATCTGATTCTGTTCTAAACTGAGTCATAATATTCTTCCTTAAAAGGATTAAACCAGCGGCTGAGAATGCTCATTACGCACTCGCTTGGTAATTATTTATTGTAAGTAAACCTTGTACTCTATCTGTAGGCTGGTGTGGTAAATTGCAAGGGTTATTTGATAATAGTTATCATTACATTTTGAGCTAGGTGTTTCAATGTAAAGTACAGCTATAAAAGTATAGATTAATTAACTGGCTTTAAAGCGTACATTAGCGCACGACAAAATACGCTAAATTTGTTTTACTGTTGCGCATCAGTCTTTAACCTTGAGAGTAAAAATGATCAAGCCATTCTCACAAGCGTGTGAAAATAATAAACAGCCTATTTTAGCGCAGTTAAAATCTGTGTTAGCGAATGCCAAAACGGTGCTCGAAATAGGCTCAGGTACAGGTCAGCACAGCGTGTACTTTGCTCAGCAGTTGCCGCATTTACAATGGTATAGCAGCGACAGAGCGATTAATCATGAAGGTATTAATTTATGGCACCGCGAGGTTAATTTAACCAATTTACATGCTCCCCTTGAACTTGACTTAAACAATGCGTGGCCAATAGATAAAGTGGATGCTATTTACACGGCTAATACTTTTCATATTGTAAGCTGGCAACTTGTAGAGCATTTTTTTGCGGGTGTAAAACAGCATTTAAATGACCAAGGCATAGTATGTATTTACGGGCCATTTAAATATAAAGGCGAGTTTACTAGCCAAAGTAATAACGACTTTAATCGCTTTTTAATAGAGCGCGACCCACTTAGCGGTATTAGAGATTTTACAGCAGTTGAGCTATTAGCAAAGCAAGCAGGGCTAACGTTAATAAGTGATATAGCCATGCCTGCTAATAATCAGTTACTGATTTTTAAACGGCAGTAATGCGCTGCATTGATCTTTATAAATATTAATATGCTGGCGTTCACGTTTTAAGTAATCGCTAATTGCGTTGCTAAAGTTATTATCAACTATATGGTGAGCTGAGTAGGTTAATACAGGGGCAAAACCGCGTGCTATTTTATGTTCACCTTGTGCCCCTGAATGAAAACAGCTGAGGTTATGCTTTATTGCAAACTCAATCCCTTGGTAATAGCATAGTTCAAAGTGCAGAGAATCTACCTCTTCGCTTGCCCCCCAATACCGCCCATACAGTGTATCTGCTCCTATTAGACTAAGGGTTGCGGCAATAATAGCGTCCTCTTTTTTGGCTAGCATAATGACTAGCTTGTCGGCCATTAGCGCATGTAAAAGCTTAAAAAAGGGCATATTTAAATAGCCTAAGTGGCCAGAGCGTTTTAAATAAGTACGTTGATAAAATTCGCAAAATAGCTGCATAATTTCAGGCGTAATTTGCATCCCTTGCAGCCATTCAATAGTAATGTTTTGTTGAGTTATTTTGCTGCGTTCTTTTTTTAGTGATTTACGCTTACGTGAATTAAGCGTATTTAAAAAATCGTCAAAGCATGTAAAGCCTTTATTAAACCACTGAAATTGCACACCCACTCTAAGCATGGCGTGTTGCTCAGTGAGGTGTGTGGCTTGGGCTAAGTTGCAAAAATTAACGTGCCAACCAGACCAGCCTTGCTCTTTGCTGTGCAGGTTTAGTAACTCTGTAATGTATTTATACACTAAACTAGGATTGCTATGCTCTATAGCAATACGGCTACCTTCAATGGGGCAAAATGGCACACCGCATAACCATTTAGGGTAGTACTCTAAGCCATGTTTCTCGTATGCTTCTGCCCAGGCCCAATCAAACACATATTCACCGTAAGAGTGGCTTTTTAAATAGCCAGGTGCCAGCGCAATAATATTTTCGCCCTCAAAAATAGCTAAGTGATAAGGCTGCCAACCACTTTGTTGATTAACACACTGACTTTGCTCTAATGCGTATAAAAAAGCATGTTGGGTAAATGGCTCGTCGCCAAACAAACGTTGCCAATGCGCTCGCTCTATTTGATTAATACTACTAAACCATTGATGCGAAAATGTCGCCATTACTACTTACCTTGTGCGTGTTCTACGTTTTTTATAAAGGTGCTTATTTGTTTTTTAAGCTCAGGAAAAAAGGGGTTATAGGTTAATCGTTGTAAGGTGGGATATTGCTTTAAGTTAGCAGCTGTACGTTCTCCAAGTTGCGGGCTTTTTGTGGTTTTACAGGTTTTATATAACTTTTCGCCGCCAATAAAACTGCCGCAATTACGATAAGAGGCACTAATACCATAATGCGGATTTTGTGGTGAGTTAACAATGGCAATATGCGATATACCATGGATTTTTAGACATGCTTCGCTGGCACACTGCGGATTTAATACTCTGTAATCTGCTGCAAAATTTGGGGGTAAAATAGTGCTGCTACCATAAAGCACTAGGGTATCGAGTTTTTTATAGCGACTTAAATTAGTATTATGTAGTGCATTTAATAATTTAAGGGTGGCATGGCTATCAATTGTCGCGTCAATATCGCTTATTACGCTAAATACAGGCAATGCCAAAGCAGGGCGCTTACTTAAGTTTTTAATGCTAACCAATGACATTGCATCATATGAGGCTGCTGCAGCATTGAGTGGAAACGACTCATACTTAGCAAAATCAACATCGGCGTCTTTATCTATCCAATTTAAAAATGGGATTAAATCAAGCCACTTGGCTATCCAACCTTGTTTATTATGCGGCTCGGAGCCCGGTGAAAATAACATAAGCGCCGTTATTTTTGATGAAAGCGCTTGCGTGATTGCATAGTCTATAAGTAGTGCGGCCCCCGTAGAGTAGCCCCCTAAAATAACCTCATCAAAGTCTTGTGTTGTGCGCTCTATAGCGTAACGCACAGCTTGTTGCCATTGCTGTAGGTCTACATCTTGTAACGCACTAGCAGCACTGCCGTGGCCGGGTAACAAAATAGTGCGTACGGTATAACCTTGCTGATAATACACTTGGGCTAAATCGTGATAGGTAAAAGGAGAGTCGGTAAGGCCGTGCACGAGTAATACCGCTTTTTTACTTTGTGAATGTTTTAACTCAAAAGGAGCAATAATGTCGGCAATAGTGGGGTTAGGCTTACGACTGCCTTGAGTAACTAGTTGCTGATACGTTTGAGTAAATACAGGGCATGGCATAGCAGCGCGAGGATTAGCTACACTAATATACTGATACGCATGATTGAGGTAGCTATTAAATGGGGCACGCGCTTGGTAATCAAAATACGCTTGGTGGTGATCCTTTGTATAGCGTAATAGGCCTTGCTGTTTACTCTTTTTAATAAATTCAAAATCGCTTGCCTGCGCAATACAATTTTCAGCGACAGCTAAGTGAGGCAAAAAGCTAAGCATACAAGTTAAAAATATTTTTAAAAACACACTATTATTGTTCATAAACCACTGCATATTGAGCAAGACACTCGGTTAGCTTAATTAGTTCAAGCGGTTTTGCAAGGTGTTGATTAAAACCAACCGCCTGAGCGTGTGCTTTGTCTTCGGGCATAACGTCGGCAGTTAAGGCAACAATTGGCAGTTCCTCAGCCGTTTTAAATTGCCTGATTAGGGCCGTTGCTCTATAGCCATCCATTACTGGCATTTGGCAATCCATAAACACGAGGTCAAAATGCTGTTTTTTTATAATATTAACTGCAAGCTCACCATTTTCAACAACCTGTGGCACAATTTTTAGTGAGCCAAGCATGGCTTTTATAACCATTTGATTAACCGGGTTATCTTCGGCCACTAAAATTTTTAAAGCGGCTATATTAGTATTATCTGTAGGTTTTATAAGGGGGTCTTGCGCTTTAACCGTCTCTATTTCTAATGTAAATGTAAAAGTAGAGCCTTTATCAAGCTCGCTATGTAGCGCTATATTTGCATTCATTAATACACTAAGCTCTTTGGCTATGGCTAACCCAAGGCCGGTGCCACCAAACTGCCGAGAAGTAGAGTTATCGGCTTGAGTAAATGCACTAAATAACTTTTCATGTTGAGTTGCTTTTATACCTATTCCGGTATCAATAACGGCAATTGTTAGCTGTGCTTTATTGGGCGCAATAAGTTGCGTATCTACATTTAAAGTAACACTGCCAGCGTTAGTAAATTTAATAGCGTTACTGCATAAATTAAGCATTATTTGCTCTAATCGCATTGGATCGCCAACAAACCAAGTGTCTTTAGGGATGTTGCTATTTATTTTCCACACAATTGCTTTGCTTGCAGCACTTTGTTCAAACATAGTATTAATGCGCTGAATAAGTGCGGTTAAATCAAATGGAATACGTTCAAGCACTAGCCGTTTTGATTCAATTTTAGATATATCGAGAATATCGTTTATCAAATTTAATAAGCTTTTAGATGACGAATTTATTTTATCTAAATAATCAATTAGGGTATTGGCGTCGTCTTCTTTACGGGCAAGCGAAGAAAAGCCAATAACAGCATTTAGTGGCGTGCGTATTTCATGGCTCATATTAGCTAAAAATTGACTCTTAGCCCGGTTAGCCAAATCAGATTGCTTTTTTGCTTGTGCTAACGAATAAGTACGCTCTGCTACTTGGCGAGTAAGTGCAATTTGCTGCTGATTAAACAGTAGTAAAATCAATAAAATTAATGAGCATACAACTACTTGAAGTATCAGCAGCAGTAAGGTGAGTTGATTATTATGTTGAGCTAAAAAGGCATCTTTAAGTGCCAGTTTTACGATCCATTGTTGCCCGCCAAAATCGACATTAAACGATATTAGCTTACTGCCTTGTGCAACATTAAGATTGTTTGAGTTACTGTAAAATGCGGGTTTGTTTATATCTTCATAAATAGCAATCGAAAACATTTTAGACTGCTGCTCAGTAATGGCCTGCTTAATAATTTGAGGGACTAAAAATACGCCTGTGGCATAGCCTTTAATAGTTTCTTTTTCATTGGATTGAGAATATACAGGCGCAAATAATAAGTAAGCAGCATCAGAGTGCTCAGTTTGTACGAGTTGAATTATTTTAGTTCCCACTGGCTGATACTTTATTGCGGGGTTGAGTAAGGATGCTTTGCGATCTGGGTTTGAATATACATTAAACCCAATTGCTTTTTGGTTGCTATTAAGCGGTGCTATATATTTTACAATAACGAGTGGATCGTTTGGCTCTAAAGGTTCACCAATAACATCATAATTTAAGTTATAAATGCTTGAAATTTCTTTAGAGAATGCTTGGCGTTGATGAGATGGGATTTTTACATTCCATGATAAAGCTTTTATAAATGAGTGCTTAGCAAGTAGGGTGTTGGCATATTGATTAAAGTCTTGCTGGCTTAATGTTGGCGATGACTGAACTTGGCTAGCTAAACTTTGCACAGCAATAATGCTGCGATTAGTATAGCGGTACAGGCTGTTTTCTATCACTTGCACTTCGCGCTCAGCAATTTTTATCGCATTAATACGGCTTTCACTATCGTATAATTGTGTGGTGGCCGCTACTGATACAAATAAAATGCAACATACCGAAAGTGTCGGTAGCACCGAAATATTATAGTTATCAGACTTCTCTGGTAATAACGAAAGTAAAAATGGAGTGGCAATTAACACCCCTAAAATATCACCTAACCACCAGTAAGTTGTGTTTTTCCAGTGATTATCTGCACTGTACATTGCATTAAATTGGCTTAGTGCAAACACGCCAAAATTAGCCGAAATTAAACTGACTAAAACACCTACAACTACAATAAAATAAATAATGTTTTGGCGCTTTTTAAGGCGCAGAGGGTGGCCTAACCAAAACTTTAATATTGCGGCCCCAACCATGGCCTGCAATACCACCCCAAAGGCAATATACATAGCCTCGTTTAATGAATTTCCTACCAATACCATTTCATGAGTTGTATTAGCAAAAAAATTTAAATTAAATGCGAGAGCCGCTAAAAATAGCGCAGGAATAAATCGCCACCACCACACAAAGCAGCCAACTAAGGCTATACCAGCAGGTAACCAAACCGGAATAATTTGCGAGTCAAAGGTTAGCTTGGTAAGTATTACTCCTACAAAAAAATAGGCTAAAGAAAAAATAATGTAAAAAACACTAGAGTAATACTTGGAGTTAAAATTTTTCACATAAATCCCTGTACAAGTAATATTCCCAATTTAAAATATCAGTATAGCTAACAGTAAGTTATTTGCGGTATTTTTTATAATGGTAATTGTTTTTTGCTAAAAGACTGCTTTAACACCACGGTTGATTCTATATTAGCGATACAGCTTAAGCTCCCTAGTTGATGCTTAACAAACTGCTCATAGCTTTCTAAATCATGCGCAATTATTTTTAGTAAATAGTCGTAACTTCCCGATATTACCGAACACTCTAGCACATGAGTGAGCTTTTCTACGTGTTGCTCAAATTGCCGGGCAGCACTGGCCGAATTTTGATTTAAACGTACAAATGCATACACCAAAACGTTTAGTTTAAGTGCCTTGGGGTTAATAGCAGCGTGGTAGCCGGTAATAATACTAGCTTGTTCTAGCTTTTTAATTCGTCTAAGGCAGGGCGTATCTGAGAGGCTAATATGACTGGCAAGATCTGCAACAGACATTCTAGCGTTGGCTTGTAAGGCAATGAGCAATTGCTGATCTTTTTTATCGAGCATATATAGATTCTTATTAATTATTTTTATATTTGTAGTGATTATTGCTAATGATGTTGATAATTACTAATTTTTTTAGCGTTTTACCCTCATTAAACTCTGTTAGCATTTAGTGATAACTATAATAACAGGAAACAATAATGAGCACCCATACAGCCATTTTTGATCGATGGATAAGAAGCGCCTTCCCACAGATAAACAGCGAGCTTGAGCAACTTTACTGGCAACAAGATGATAAAGCCAATGTAGAGGGGTTGGGAGAGCCTTTAAAACAGCAATTAAAAGATGAAGGTAACGCATTAATAAGTAATTTATTAGCGGAGGGAAATACCGATGAAGGTTTTGATAGTGCGTTTGATTTACTCGGTAATGTAGGGCTTTTTATGGCGGCGTGTCGTCGTCATGAAATTACCGAGCCAAGCCGTGAGACCACATCGCCATTGGTAGAAGCGTCGGCACTAGCAATGCATATAGGTGCCTCTATTGGAGTAACGCCACGCTTTGCGACTGCCCATTTAACCACGCACAATAAAGCGCTAAATGGCACGTATAAACGTTTTACTAATTTACCCGACGAAAAACTATTTATTGATTACAACACCCAAGGTATTTTGGCATATAAACGCGCCAGCGATGCATTATTAAAAATATTACCATTAGGTATTTCGCACCCCACCTGTGCCGAGCTATTAAAAGTAGCAAAACAAGCGTTAATAGATGTAATTGAATCGAATAATGCACTTTATACCCAGTTAGACACAGAGCGCTTTTTTAATTGTGTGCGCCCTTATTATAAACCGCATCGAGTAGGCAATGAGATATACAGAGGTGCAAATGCGGGAGATTTTGCCGGCATAAACGTTATCGATATGCTACTTGGGCTGTGTAATGCCAACGAGCCAAGTTATTCACAAATGCTGGTGGATAAGTTTTTATATATGATGCCAGAAGATCAGCAAATATTGCGCGAAGCAATGCGCATGCAAAGCTTTATGGATGACTTTTTACAGGCGCAGCAATATAAAGACAATGACTGGTTTAAATACCACGCAAAGCTATTTATTCAGGTGTGTAAATTACATGGTGACACTGCAATCGGTCATCATAATCAATTGGTTGAAAAATTTATTGCGCAACCGTCAAAGCAAATGCAACAGCAACATATGAGTAAAGTAACAGCCAGTGGCCCACCATTACATGTTTTGCTCGATTCGTTAGAAAAACTCCGTGATAAACGTGCCAGCGCTAAACGCGACGATATAAAAACACGTTACGACGATATAAACTTGCTAAAACAGTGGATTAAATAAGATGAATCAACACGATTTTTGTATGGCCGAAGGCTGTTATTTATTAAGCCACTCAGTAGGGCGTCCACTGAAAAATAGTCAGCAGCATTTAGCAGCTCATTATTTTTCGCCGTGGGAATCGTCAAATAAAGAACCCTGGCAGCAATGGTTACCTGCAGTAGAGCAATTTAATACCGCATTAGGGCAGTTATTTAATGCGCCTAGCGAGCAATTTTGTCCACAAGTTAACTTATCCAGCGGCTTAACCAAATTGTTAATGTCGCATCCGCGATTACAGCAAAAAAATTGCAAAGTATTAATGACGCAAAGCGACTTTCCAAGTATGGGCTTTGCGATGCAAAAAGCTTTGCCAAAATGCGCGCAAATAACATTTATTCCTGAATATGAAAACTTAACCGATATTACCGTTTGGCAGCGTTATTTAACGGATAACATAGATTTAGTTTTTATCAGTCACGTATATTCAAATACAGGGGTACAAGCCCCTGTACACGATATTGTTGCTTTGAGTAAAAAAACGAATAGCTTATCAATCATTGACGTTGCGCAATCTGCAGGGGTGATACCGCTTGATTTAACCGCCTTAAATGCTGACTTTATGATTGGCTCTAGCGTTAAATGGCTATGTGGCGGCCCTGGTGCTGCTTACTTATGGGTTAACCCACAGCAAATAGCTGTTTGTGAGCCTAAAGATGTTGGCTGGTTTTCTCATCAAAATCCCTTTGAGTTTGATATAAATCATTTTATTTATAACAAGGGAGCGCTTAAATTTTGGGGCGGTACTCCCTCAGTTGTACCTTATATTATTGCAGCCAATAGTATTGCCTATTTTGCCGCATTGGGAATTGATAAAGTTAGGTCGCATAATTTAGCAATGCTTGCGCTTATTCAGCAACAGTTGGGTAAATATGTTGTGTCGCCCACGCTGCAGCATCAATGCAGTGGTACTGCTATTTTAAACTTTAACATGCAGCAACAACATGTATTGAATGAGCTTAATAGTGCAGGGATTAGTGTGGATGCCAGAAAGCTTGGTATACGAGTTTCACCGCATATATATAATAGCGCCGACGCAATACATAAGTTTATAGCGGTTATAAAAAAAGCGATTAAGGTTGTTGACTAAGTTGCTCTTTTTGCTGATTTAACGCCTCTATTTGTTGCTGTGCTTGCCCAATTAAAGCATCGTATGACTGTTTAAGAGCTGATGTTTTAGTTGCAATCGCATTGGCAATAGAGGAAGCCCCTAAACGATTGGCTTTATCTTGCGTCATGTAATCAATTTGCTGTTTTTTTTCTGTGTATTGCTGCTGATATTGTTTAATAGCCAGTTGGTAGCGTTTTATATCACGATTAATTTGCTGCGTTTTTAAGTAATCATCAACAGAAGTATCTGTAATTTTACTGCTAGCAGTTGTATTGCTATAGGCTGTGGTTACATTAATATTTTTTAGCGTAATGGCTTGTGCATCTAGAGCACAGGGCAGCTGGCTAAATGTAGGAACACCTTTAATAACGCATTTATAAACAGTAATGTTTTCTGCCAAGCTAAAGGTTGGCGCGGTTAAGCAAATTGATAGCAATATAACCCGGATCATAGTTAAACCTAAATTGGCTTAAAGTTAAGTTAATCATGCCCTAAGTTATAGTTTGGTACAATTTGTTTAGTTTTATAAATTATAGGCATAAAAAACCACAACTAAGTGGTTTAAATTAAATATGGTGGAGAGGGAGGGATAGACTTGCTTACCTCCATGTAATCAATCGCTGCGCGACGCTTGCAGCGGCCCAAAATGTTCCCGACATTTTGTTGAACCCTGTCGAGGGATCTCACCCTCCCAATTTAGTCTTGGTGTTAAATTATAGGCATAAAAAAACCACAACTAAGTGGTTTAAATTAAGTATGGTGGAGAGGGAGGGATAGACTTGCTTACCTCCATGTAATCAATCGCTGCGCGACGCTTGCAGCGGCCCAAAATGTTCCCGACATTTTGTTGAACCCTGTCGAGGGATCTCACCCTCCCAATTTAGTCTTGGTGTTAAATTATAGGCACAAAAAAACCACAACTAAGTGGTTTAAATTAAGTATGGTGGAGAGGGAGGGATTCGAACCCTCGATAGAGCTACAAACTCTATACTCCCTTAGCAGGGGAGCTCCTTCGGCCACTCGGACACCTCTCCAACGCATAACCGTTTTTTTATTGATGGAAGTAAAAATTAAAGCCACCAATATAAATGTGGTGGAGAGATAGGGATTTGAACCCTAGATAGGCTACAAACCTATGCCGGTTTTCAAGACCGGTGCATTCGACCACTCTGCCATCTCTCCGTGACGCAGAATAATACTTAGGTCATACGCATGTGTAAATAGCAAAAAGACTGTTTGCTTAAAATTTAGGCTAAAATGAGGTTTTTTTTGTAAATAAGGGGAAATAAAGACAATTTTAATAAAATTAAATAGGTTGCAGCAAGCAGTGGGAGCTAAATAAGAAGCTTTATTTAGTGGTTGGGTGCTTGCTGCACCGTATAAATAGTCATGGTTGTGTGACTATTTATATTGAGCTGTGCTACCAAGAGCGAGTCTTTTACCGAAGCGATTAAGCTTTGCTAACATTTTAGCTTTACGGTTTGTTGGTTTAACGGCAATGTGAGTAGCAGCTGTTTCATTTAATGTGTTAATTGGGTTCATTACTTAACTCCGAGTTGTGGTTGGTGAAAACGGGGGCATTCTGCCTCTTAATTGTTTAAAAATAAAGCGATAAAAATTGAGCCCGAAGCATTAGTTATTTTAATCCGAAAGGATTTTATTAACCTGACGTTCACTTGGTGGGTTTGGGTGTTTTTGCATTTTTATTCACGCCGTTAGTTTTTAAATCCCTTTTGTTATGGGGTCTCTGTGTTTGTTTTTATTTTTAATGCGATAAAAGTATTCTTTTTTGGTTATTTATTCAGATTAAATTATTTTAATTAAATGATTTTTTATGCTGTTTAATTAGTGTTTATAAAATTAACTTTATGAGCGTTAAAAAAATTCCAGTAAAGTTCTAAAAAAAGTTGGTGTAATGCACTTTATATTTGCATTGCATGGGTGAATTACTTAGCTTTTTAGCAAAATGGTGTTTTTAATAAAGTTAGTATTACTAGGAGTTATAACGAACACTTGGCAGCTGTTTTTATATTAACCAATAAAAAAGCGCCTACTTTACAGTAGGCGCTTTTGCGTTAGTTGCGTTAATAACGCGTCTAACTGGGGACAGAGCCTCTTCTAGCAACCGCTCTGTTTGCTAAAAAGGCATTAATTCGTTTTGTTGGGGTAAGCACTATGGCGTTACCAAGTAGTACTAAGCTAAACCCTGCAAAGGTATTTGCATGCCATTCAAAGCCTTCATAAAAGCTGCTTAGTGTTACCGCAACTAAAGGAAACAGTACGATGACATAGCTGGCTTTTTCGGGGCCAATATTTTTTAACAGTGCAAAGTAACAAGCAAAGGCGATTACAGTGCCAAAAATAGATAAGTACAATAACGACAGCCAATAGCTAGTAGGTGCAGTGAAATTAAATTGCACGTCGCTTATAAATACATATAAGGCTAAGCCAATGGCACTGTATAACATGCCCCAAGCATTACCTTGTAACACACCAATTTGTTTGCGTGAATTACGTACACTTACCATGTTTCCTAATGAAGCCACAAAGGTGCCTCCAAGAGCAAGTAGTAACCCGACGAATGCACTGTTACTCAAGTTGAGTTGCTGTAATTGTGGCCAAAACAAGCAGGTGATACCTAAAATGGCAAGTACAGCACCGGTATAAATTCGTTTTGAAATAGGTTTGCCAAAAAATAATCGGGTATTAACTATATTCATTACTAATAGCATTGAAAAAGCAATCGAGGTCATTGCAGAGCTAAGGTGATTTTGTGCCCAGTAAAGCATTAAGTAATTTAGGCCAAAGTTAAACAGGGCCAATAATACGAAAAAACCATGATCGACTAAATTAAATCGCATTTTAGGTTTTTTGTATGCCACATATAACCACATTAATAATGCCGCGATTGCAAAACGATAAAATAGCGATAGTTCAACAGCAATATCGCCTAGCTGAAACTCTATGGCCAACCAGGTTGAGCCCCAAATTAAAACAGTTGTTATATATAGCGCTGCACTTTTCAATACTGCTCTCCAAAGTCGATTAAGCTGCTATTTTAAAGCTTATCTGTATACTTACCATATACAGAAAATGGAATATGTAACCTATACAGATTGAGGGTGTAATGATTTTAAAAGCGGTTAGCCATCAAGGTCATGAGTTTTTGTACCAGCAAGTTATTCAACTGATCAGGGATATGAGTGCTCAGCAGGCTTTATTGCCCTCAGAAAAACTGCCGTCTTTACGTAAAATGGCTAGCAACCTTAATATAAGTATTCCTACGGTAAAGCAGGCCTATCAAGCGCTAGAGGATCAAGGGGTTATAGAGGCACGCGAAAAGTCAGGCTACTTTTTAAAAGCCGTTAACATGGCAAGCAGCTTACCAAAACGGGTTAAGCTGAGCCGCGAGCCCGTGATTGTAAACAAGCAGGCGCTGATTGAGCAGGTATACACAGCCATTCATCAGGCCCATGTGGTGCCTTTTGGAGTCGCTAACCCGGTTGCTGCAGCACCAACCGATAAAGCCTTAGCCAGAAATATGCGCCGAGTAATGACGCTTGCCGGTAGTAACGCTATTAATTACGGGCCACTGGATGGTTATGCACCGTTAAAAAAGCAACTTATTCATCGCTATTTAGACTTTGGCATTGGCATTAATATGGATGAAATGGTGATCACTAATGGTGCGCAAGAAGCACTGGCAATTGCACTCAAATGCGTAACTAAGCCCGGTGATGTAGTGGCCATAGAGAGCCCTTGCTATCACGGAATTATAGAGTTAATAGAAAGTTTAGGCCTTAAAGCACTTGAAATACCTTTATGCCCAGATAATGGTATTTGGCTAAACGATTTAGCGCAGGCGCTTAATGAGCACGATATTAAAGCGTGCTTATTTTCTACGGCTATTAGTAATCCGGTTGGTAGTTTTATGCCAGATAAAAATCGAGAACAGCTGGTGGAACTAGTTGAAAGCCATAACGTAGTGCTCATTGAAGATGACGTATATGGCGACCTATACTTTACACCCAAACGAGGTACACCTGCTATAGCGTATTCCAAAAAAGGCTTGGTGCTAAGTTGTTCGTCTTTTTCTAAAACGGCTGCCCCTAGTTATCGTGTTGGTTGGCTTATTGCGGGGAAATTTGCAGGGCAAGCTAGGCGTTATAAAAGAGCATTGAGTTGTTCTACCTCACTAATTAATCAATGGACGTTATCAGAATTTGTTTTTAGCGGTGAATACGATCGTAATTTAAAAGTACTTAGGCAGCGTTTACGTACGAATAAAGAGCATATGCGACGTTGCTTACAGCAAGCCATGCCAAAAGGTACACGGATCAGCGATCCACAAGGTGGCTGTGTTATTTGGTTAGACTTAGGCTGCGAGTATGATAGCCAAAAGCTATTTTCATTAGCGCTTGAGGTAGGTATAAGCATTACTCCAGGGTTGATATTTTCAGCTTCAAATAAATACAAAAGCTGTATAAGGCTAAGCTATGGTGTGCAGTGGAGTGAGCAAATAGAGCAAGCAATTGTCACACTAGGTAAACTTACCTTACTAGCAAAAAAGTAGCCTAATTTAAAGGGGAACAACAGCTTGTAACAAGTTTTTCGGCACAATAAAAAACAGCCGTTAAGTTAAGCGTAACGGCTGCAAAGGGATGTTAAATAATTACCTAAGTGAAGTTTGTAAACTAGTTTTGTTTAAAGCTAAATAATTGGTAACCTTTAAGTTCAGGTAATTGTACTACTAGCTGCTCTTCTTGTTTAGCTATATTGGCAAAATTTTCGCATAAGGCATTGGCACGTTTTTCGAGCGCATCGGCATGCTGCTCTACTTTTTCTTCTATTTGCGTACCCATATTTTCCATACGTTGTTCAAAGGCTTGCATGTCGCCTCCTGAGCCAAGTAATTCAGAACCTAAAGCAACTAAAATACTCCCCATAGATTGCATTACAGCAGACTCAACAGCGGTCTCTATTTGTTGTTCGAACTGCTGCTCAAAGTTTTCACCAAATTGGTTAAAGCTTTGCTGGCCCATAACAAAGGTGTCTTGTTGATAAAAAGTATTTTGTACTTCAAGTTTAATGTCGTCCATTAACGATGAGATATTATCGAGGCCATCAATATTAAAAGCATTAGCAACTTCTTGCAGTGCAACACCGGCAATTTTAACGCCTTCTAAGGCTATATTTGCTACTTCGGGTAATTGCGTGCGTAAACTATCTGAATATTGAGTTAGCGCCTTTTGCTGGGAATGATTAAGCGCTACCGATTCACCATTAATGGTTAAATTGCCATTGGTATTAAATTGCATAGTTTGCTTATTGGCGGTAAAAATCTCTAGTTCGTCAGGCTTAATACGTACATCATTTTTAAATTCTACATTACATTGCTCATTATTAAATGACACTGTTGAATCGTTATCATTATGTGCCACAACGGCAGGTGCACATATTAAAGTGCTCATTAATAGTAATTTTTTCATATTTATTCTCAGTTTTTTATTGATGATAAATAAGTAATAACAAGTTTAGTGCCAATGTTTTTTTATTATATTAAACAATAGGTTGGTTTTATTTTTAGTATTGTCTATAGCAAAGGTTTATTATAAAAAAACTATTTTTTAGTCAAATTGGCTAAAGTTAGAGCAGTAATTAATTTTATTTATCGATACGATAAAAAACTCTCACTTTCCATAAAGCGAATTTAGCGCTATTTATTCACAGTATTGACATGGAGGCTATTTAAGATAGCTACATGGCTTTATTTTGGCGCTAAACTGCATTGCACTTTATGTGTCGAACATTTTAATTTTACCGATTATTGCGATTATAAAATCCTTGGTTGGTCTCAAACACTTTATGGAGTGGGTTGTGGGTAAGACATTTAGTTACGATGCGCTAGATGACGATTTTGTTGAAGACGAGTACGAAATGCTCGGGCGTAATCAGCACGATAAGAACAAGCAAAAGGTTAAGAAAAAGTTGGAAGACTACCTTGAGCAAAAGCGCTTGCGTAAAAACCTAGGCGAAGACGATTTAAGCGATTACACCGATTAAATTGCGCTAGTATAACTAAAGTACCAATGTGAATTAGACTCTAAATGTACGCATTTATGTATGTTTAAATTTTGATTAGATTGGCAATAAAGAGGCTGTGTGCCTCTTTATTACTTTTAAGCGGCGTTACTTATTGCTTTGTTGCAGTGCTTTTTGAATGGTGAGCTCTAGCTTTTCTGGCTTGGTAAAGGGTGCATAGCGTTTAATTGGTGAGCCGTCTGCTGCGATTAAAAACTTAGTAAAGTTCCACTTTATTTTGCGAGTTAAAAAGCCTGGTTGTGTCGATTTCAAATAACGAAATACCGGATGAGCATGCTCTCCGTTTACCTCTACTTTAGCGGCCATTAAAAAATTAACCCCGTAGTTTATTAAACATCCTTGCTCTATCTGCTGTGCATCTCCGGGTTCTTGCTGATTAAACTGATTACACGGAAATCCTAAAATTACTAAGCCTTGGCTAGCATATTTATTATGCAAAGCCTGTAGTGACTCGTACTGGTAGGTAAAACCACACTTGCTTGCCGTGTTTACAATAAGCACGACTTTACCAGCAAACTCGCTAAAATTAATGGTGTTACCTTGCAAACTGGTGGCGCTTAACTGATGAAACTTGTGCATTATTTATGCTTTACCTTATCTTTGTTGATGCTCAATTTACTCTTTTAAGTACATTGCTTAATATGGTTGTTGTATATATTAAGACTATTTTTTAATTTAAAATTAAAAATAATCCCATACCCGCAATCGTAGTGTAGTAAATATTATGGGTTTTATAAGCCACAATAATAGCTACTATAGCCGCACTTAAATAAGGGTTTTGCCAATTTAAATTAATGCCATCATCGTTTAAAAATACAATAGGTACCCAAATAGCCGTAAGTACCGCTGGTGCACTAAAACTTAAAAATTGTTGCATTTTAGGCCCAACTTTAAAGGGTAAAGCGCGGTGCAAAAATAAGTAACGGGTAAAAAAGGTAATACAGGCCATTAGTAAAATAGTGGTCATCATAAGTTGCGCTCCTTTTTAGCAGTTATTCTTGCTGTAAAGTATCCTGCGCTCATGGCCAGTAATGCAGAGCTCACCAGCCATAACTCAAATCCGGTACTTTTAAACAGTGTAGCGCTAATGCCTGCGACTATAACTGTAACGAGTGAGGCGAGGCTTTTAACACCCGGAATAACTAAAGCTATAAATGTAGCGGCTATAGCAAAGTCGAGGCCCAAATGGGTTAAATCGGGGAGCATAGTACCAGCAACAATGCCTATAAATGTCCATAAATTCCATGCAATATAAAAGCTAAAACCGGCGCTAAGTGCGTAAATTAAACGTATTTTTGTACGATAGGCTTTAGGGTGGTGCGAAAATGCAAACAACTCATCGGTCAATACAAAGCTTACAGGTAGACGCCAGCGCAAAGGTTGATCAATTACTTTATGACGTACCGCTAAGCCATATAAAAAATGCCGAGAGCTAATTATAAAGGTAGTAAACAAAATGGTGAGTAGTGGCGTATTTCCCGCAATTAACTCAATAGCGACAAGCTGTGCAGAGCCCGCAAACACTAATAAAGACATCGCTTGAGTTTCAAGGGCAGTAAAACCATTTTGAATAGCCAGTGAGCCACAGAGTATTCCCCAAGGGATCACCGCCAAACAAAGCGGTAACATGTCAACAAAACCTTTTAAAATTGCACGCGATGGTCTGTTCATTTGCAGAAATATTAGCCAGTAAAATTAATTGCTTAAGTGTGCCATAAAGCATGCTTTAAATAATAGGTTTAATGCAAATCTAAACAAAGTTTGAAATAATGAAACAATAACTTAATTAGCGAGATAACTAATGTTTAAAGTAAAAGTATGGGATGGCTTTGTCAGAAGCTTTCACTGGTTATTAGTGTTTAGTATTGCTGTGCTCTATTTTAGTATTGAAGAAGGTATGATTGAACTGCACTTTATTGCTGGCTTTTTTACCTTAGCACTTATTTTAACGCGATTAATATGGGGGATTATAGGCAGTAAAACAGCTAAGTTAAGCGCGTTAATACACTCCCCGCAAGCGGTAATAACCTCACTTAAAACTAATAAAACTCCGCTTGGGCATTCTGCGCCAGGTAGTTATATGGTGTTGTTGTTTTTTATACTTATTATTACTCAGCTTGTTAGTGGCTTAATGAGTAGTGATGGTATTTTAACTGATGGGCCTTTAGCGCAGTACGTGTCGAGCAGTACAGTTGATTTTGCTAATTGGTTACATAGTTTAAACTTTGATATTTTACTTTATGCGATAGGTTTGCATGTTTTAGCAATTGTAATTTATAAGATTAAAGGCAAGCCTTTAGTGAAAGCGATGATCACCGGAACGAAACAACAGCCAAATGAAAAGCCAGCAATACTTACAAAAGCACCTTGGTTAGCTTGGGTCGTATTTTTAATATTGCTTGTAGTGCTTATGACAACTTGGGGCAGTGAGCCACTTAGTTATTTACTTAACTTGGGTTAAAAATAAAAAGGCGCCTATTTAAATCCGATTATGAATTAAATAGGCGCCTTTATTATTTAAAAACTTAGTCTTTAAATTGCGTGTGGCAATCTTTACAGCCTTTGGCCCATGCGCCAAACGCTTTACCAATAACAGCTTTATCGCCAGACTGTGCAGCTACAGCAAGTTCATCTGCGTATTGCTGAAATGCAGTTGCTTTTTTCATAAAAGTGTCGTTTTCAGCCCAAACAGCGGCAAGTGCAGCAGTATCACCCTTATCAGTACCTTCGTAAAACGCTTCCCATGGCATTTTTGCCAGTGCAGCTGCGTTATTTGCACGTGCTTTAAATTTATCTGCATCAAAAGGAATTTTGCCTTTAAGCATAGCGCCCATGTCACTAATTTGTACTGAGAGCATAGAAAATGCAGCTTGACGATATTCAATAGCGTCGCTTGGCTCTTTAAATGCAGAATTTGCTGATACGCTAAGTGCGCATGTTGATAATAATGCCCCGATAAATACTTGCTTCAATTTCATTAAACTTATCCCTAGTAAAAGTTTCTAATTCTATCTTTGTATCTTAGCTGCCACTTTTATTCAAGTGAAAGCGATAGTTTGGTTTGTTTGAGGCTTAATCGTTAATATCGACGTCGGCGAATATCATGCCACGGCGCATACTGCGAGTGGCTAAAAACACTTCGCAAAGTAGCGACATAAAAGCAAATATAAGCAAAGCCATAGCAGCTACAAAACAGCTACCTATCGTTACACCTAAGTTAACAGATTGAATATGTGATAAAAATAATAACATTACAACAGCACATACTAACAGTGCGCTTAATACACTCAAGCTAAATGCAAGGTGTATACAACGAGAGCGCTTTAGCAGCGCTCTTAGCTCGGTGGTTAACGACAGATTAAAGTCATCATCAGTGCTTACTTTTAGTCTACGTTCAAGCAAACGAGCTCTATCTGTTATACGCGCTAAACGGTTTGATAAAACCCCTAAAGTGGCAGCAATACCTGTAATTAAAAAGACGGGAGCAACCGCGGTTTGAATCACTTTGGCCATGCTTAAAATATTAATTACTTCGTTATCCATTTACATCTCAAAATAAGTGTTGGTTGTTTACAATTGTTCACAAACTTAATTTCTTTCTTTTCCCTTTAGAATCAGTTTGTTGCTAGTTTTTTCTCTGTTTTAACGTGTTACTTGTAACTTAAATGTAATTAAGCTGTTGCTCACGTATGGGTTTAAGTTTTATATTTAAGCCAATGGTTGAATATAGTAAATACAATAATACAATAATACATAACCTATCCTAGGGGAAATGATGTCTAAAAATATAATAAAGAAAACAGCAATTGCCACTGCTGTCTCAAGCGCATTTATTGCAACACTTGCAAGTGCAAGCAACTTACCTACGGCTAATATTACTTATCAAAAAGCTGAAGCAGTAAAAGAACAAGTTGCAGATAAAAAAGAACCATCGGCACATATGATTGTATTACGCGCTACAACATCAGTAGATGCCTATGTTGCAGGTACTTACCAGCAATCAAATAATCGTGAAATTACAGCTAATATAGAACAACTTCAAGACACTATGACTCTTGAGTTAAATAGCTTAGATTTTGATGCAAAAATAATTGGTAAAACCAAAATATTAGCACCTACGTTAATCGTTCAAGCTTCGGCTGAAGCACTTGCTAAAATTGCTAAAGATTCACGAGTAGCAAAAGTATTACCTATGTTTGATAGTGAACTGCATGTTGCAGCAAGCTCTGACTATATTAACGCAAAACCACTTATTGTAGACGGTATTGCAAGCGGTAAAGGTCAGCGTGTTGCGGTATTAGATACGGGTATTGATTACACTCACCAAGCATTTGGTGGAGCAGGTACAATTGAAGCATATTTAGCAGCGCAAGCAGATCCTACTACAGTGGCTTGGCCTCAAGGTGTTGTTAAAGGTGGTTATGACTTTATTAATGAAGACGCTGATCCGATAGAGAACGATCCTACTAACTCTCCAGCAACAGGGGCTCCAACAAACCACGGTACTTCATCTTCAAACTCAGTAAATGGTATTGCGCCAGACGTTGAGCTTTATGTTTACTCTGTATGTGGTGGCGGTTGTCCAAGTGCCGCGCAGGCTGCAGCATTAGAAGCTGCAATGGATCCTAATGGCGATGGTGATATTTCTGACCGTGTAGATGTAATGAATATGTCGCTTGGTGGCGAGTTTGGCGACACATATACTGGCGGCGGTACACAATACTTAATTCAGCGTGCTGTTGAATTAGGCGTTAATATGGTTATTTCTGCGGGTAACGATGGCGATAATCCATTCCGTATCGGTGGCCCAAGTACCACACCTAATGCCTTATCTGTTGGTGCAATGACTCACCCTACAACAGAAATAGGTGTTGCTACAGGTACTATTGCTGGCGTTGAAGGTAATATTCAGCCATCAAGCTTTGGTCCTCAAGAAGCTTATACAATAACAGGCGCAGACATTGAGTTAGTTTATCCAGACGCAAACCAAAATGGTTGTGTTGCCTTTGCTGCCGATGTTGATTTTACCGGTAAAGCTGTATTAATAGACCGTGGTGCTTGTGCATTTACCGACAAAGTATTAAACGCACAAACAAATGGTGCTGAGTTTGTGATGATTGCAAACAATACTGATGACGGCACACCAGCTCCTATGGGTGGTTTTGATGCAGCTGTAACAATTAAAAACGTAGGCATTAATTTTGCTGCAGGTGCGGCTTTAAAAGCTCAATTAACTGCAGGTGAGCCGGCAACATTTGATATTAGCATTGACATTAAAACTACATCTGGCGCTGTAGCTACGTTCTCATCTCGTGGTCCTTCAATGGATGGTTTATTAAAACCAGAAATTACTGCACCAGGTACTAGTATTGATGTTGCAGCAGCAGGTACTCAAACTGCTACTAACCCAGTTTCAGGTACATCTTTTTCAGGTCCAATTACTGCTGGTGCTGTTGCGATGATTCGTGAAGCGCATCCAGATCGTAATGCCTTTGAGATTAAAGCAACAATAATGAATGCGGCTAATTTAAATGTAACAAACGAGCCGTTAGCAATAAACCCTGCTTCAGAATTAGCACCTATTAGTATGATTGGCGCTGGTTTAGTTGATGTAGCTAAAGCGGTTAATTTACCGGTTGCTGCATGGGTAAATAACGCTAAGTTTAATACCAAGCAAGCAGCACTTTCTTTTGGCTTAGAAAGCATGACAGAAACTGCATCGTTAACTAAAACGGTAACAGTTAAGAACTTCTCAGCTGACGCTAAAACTTATAACTTACGTACAGAGGCGCGTTACCAGAGCGATATAGACACTGCGGCTATTAGCTGGGATTTCCCTGCATCAATTACTGTTCCTGCAGGACAAGCTATTAATTTCGACGTAGTATTAACCGTTGATCCAGCTAAGTTACCAGAGTGGAATCTAAATAACCCATTTAGCGCAGAGGAAGTTGCAGCAAGAAGTGCAGCATTAACCTCAGTAGAGTTTGATGGTGCTTTGGTGTTTGATGATGCCAGCACAGATACTGACCATGATTTACACCTTGTTTATCATGCAATGCCTAAAGCAGCTACAGAGCTAAGCGTTTCATCGCAAATCGTCGATAGCGAAATGGCTCTTGTTGTTACAAATAGTGGCTTAACTGAAATTATGCCACAAGCCGAAAGCATTGTTGCTGTGGGTGTTGAGAAAACATTTGCAGAAGCTGAGTTTAATATTCTAGCAACTACTTTCTCGGCGTTTAATGCAGAGTTTTGTGACTCAGGCATATTTGTTACCTCATCGATTCAACTACGTGACCCACTAACGCATACCTTCCAAGCGGGTTACAGATTAGAAATTGATACCGATAATGACGGTGTAGCAGATCAGTTTATGACAAACTTAAACGACCGTGGCCGCGATACAGCGTTCCCTGGGCGTAGCCGTACGCTAATTGGTGAGACAGATGGCGCGGGTAATGATTCATGGGCGTGGGGCACTCCGCTTTATCACTCTGCGGGAGAGGACACCATTACCTTCTCTGGTTGTTCTGAACTACTAAATATAGATGGGGCATTACTAGGCGAGCAGATGAACTTTAAAGCATCTGTAGGTTATGCTGCATATCAAAGTGGTGTATTTACAGAAACTGATAGTGTTACAGGTTCAACTGTATTTGGTATGCAACCTCAAGTAGCGTTTACCTCGCTTGAAACAGGTGAAGCAGTTACAACACTTAAACCAGGTGAAAAAGCAGTTGTTACAGCAAGTGGTCCATTTGCGCTAACACAGGCTTCAGGCTTAGATGTTGTTAAAGTGATGGCAGCTGCTGATTTAGAGGTTCCAGATGTTTCAGCGCCAGCGCTTGTTGGTGGTGAGTTTACTGTTTCTGAAGATGCAGCAAACGGTACCGTAGTAGGTACTTTAACAGTTACAGAGTCTGAATTTGATTTAGCTATTTCAGAGTACTTCGTTCAGTCAAATACTCACCAAGGTTTGGGTGTTGATGCCGATGGTCAAGTTGTTGTTACTAACACAGCTTTACTGACAGGTGATTCTTCAGCCCAGATACAAGTAGTGGCAATTGATACACGTGGTAATGTATCAGAGCCTGCAATGGTTACGGTTAGTATTACTAAAGTAGGACCACCACCGGTTGTTGTAACACCAGAGCCAGAGAAAAAATCTTCGGGTTCATTAGCTTGGTTATTACTTACTGCGCCGCTTGCATTTATGCGTCGTCGTAAGCAAAAGTAAGCTTATAACTTAATTGTTACTTAGAGGGAGCTTCGGCTCCCTTTTTATTTAGCTTCACTAAAGTAAAGGCTTTATCTTATGAGACATATCCCTTGTGTTCTAGCTATATCATCTTTAGCTATTTTAAGTGGTTGCAATCAGGCGCCCGAAGCAGTCCAAGCAAACGTTATTAGTACTACAGCAGAGCAGTTACCTCAAGTTGTTGCACCTATAGCTAAAAAAGTACCGCACGCCATGACCATTCATGGCGATACCCGCATTGATAATTACTATTGGCTGCGTGACGATGAACGCAAAGCAGCCGATGTTATTAGTTACCTTGAGGCTGAAAATAGCTACACAAATACCATGCTCGCTCATACCCAAGCGCAGCAAGCTAAACTTTTTGCCGAGCTTAAAGGGCGTATTCAAAAAGATGACGATTCAGTCCCGGTAAAAAAAGGTGATTATTATTACTCGTCGCAAACTCGTGGCAATAACGAGTACACTACTTATGTGCGTAGCAGTGACTTTTCAGGAACTAACCAACAGGTTATTTTAGATGTAAATGAACTTGCTAAGGCTCATGACTATTATGCTGTAAGTGGTTTAGATGTGAGTCCAAACGGTAACTTAATGGCTTACGGCGAAGACACTCTCAGTAGACGTATTTATACCGTTAAAATTAAAGATTTAAGCACCGGGAGGCTACTCCAAGATACGCTTGAAGGCACAAGTGGCAATCTTGTTTGGGCAAACGATAACAAAACATTGTATTACATTAAAAAAGACTTACAGACTTTGTTAGGCTACCAGGTTTATCGCCATACTTTAGGTACGCCGCAGGCCAATGACGAACTAGTTTACGAAGAAACAGACTCAAGCTATTACACCGGGTTAAGTAAAAGCAAAGACGGTACTGAAATTTATATTTGGCACAGTAGTAGCACTGCATCAGGTATGTCGGTGCTTAGCGCAAATAACGTTAAAGCAATGCCTCAACGCTTAATTAAACGCCAAGCGAATCTTGAGTATAGTATTTCTAAATTAGGTGAGAGTTATTATATTGTCACTAATTTAAATGCGGTTAATTTTCAGCTAATGAAAGTCGCTATTAATAAAGCGCATGATCAAGCAAACTGGCAAACGCTGATCCCAGCACGTGATGATATAAAGCTAGAGGGGATAGAGTTATTTAATGACTATTTGGTTTACCAACAGCGCGAAATGGGACAATCGCGACAAATAGTGCGCAATTTAAGCACCAATCAAGAGCAGTTATTATCTTTTAACGACAGTGCTTACACTATTAGTGCTTATGGGAATAACGATATAAACAGCGATAAGTTACGTGTTTACTACACGAGTATGACCACGCCGGGTTCATCTTACGATATAAATCTAAAAACGACGGATAAAACGCTTTTAAAACAACAGGCCGTACTAGGCAATTTTAATGTTGATAATTACGCATCTGAACGAATATTTATTAACGCCCGCGATGGTGTAAAAGTACCCGTAAGCTTAGTTTACCGTAAAGATAAATTTAAAAAAGATGCGACGAATCCATTGCTACAATATGGTTATGGCTCGTATGGCGCCACTATGGATCCAACTTTTTCAAGCGCGCGTTTAAGTTTGCTTGATCGTGGTTTTGTGTTTGCAATTGCACATGTTCGTGGCTCGCAAATGTTAGGTCGCCCCTGGTATGACGATGGTAAGTTACTTACTAAAAAGAATACGTTTAATGACTTTATAGATGTGACTAAATCATTGGTAGCACAAGGTTATGGTGCTAAAGACAAAATATTTGCCCAAGGCGGTAGCGCTGGTGGCTTATTGATGGGCGCTGTAGCAAACCAAGCTCCTGAACTTTACAAAGGTATGGTTGCCGCAGTACCTTTTGTGGATGTGGTTACAACCATGCTTGATGAAAGTATTCCACTAACAACTAACGAATATGGTGAGTGGGGAAACCCAAATGAAAAAAAATACTATGAGTACATGCTATCTTACTCGCCGTACGATCAAGTGTCTAAGCAAGCGTATCCTAATATGCTAGTAACTACGGGTCTGCACGACTCGCAAGTACAGTATTTTGAGCCAGCAAAGTGGGTTGCTAAGCTGCGTGATTATAAAACAGATGACAATAAGTTACTGTTTAAAATTGATATGGAAGCAGGACATGGCGGTGCATCAGGGCGCTTTAAGCGCTTAGAAGATACCGCGCTAAACTATGCATTTATGCTCGATTTAATGGGTATTAAAGAGTAAACAAAGTACAACCATTGAGTAATAAGCTAAAGGCATCATTTAAAAGTGATGCCTTAATTTATTACTAAGTTAGCTAAATAAGTTTATAAACTGAGTTATAGTTATGAGATACACACTTACACTCACGCAAAAATAGTAAATATAAGGATCGCGTTATGCATGATGAGCAACAGCTTGAACCCGTCAAAAAAGATGACCGCACATGGGCAATGCTTTGTCATTTAAGTGCCTTATCTGGATTTATTGTGCCATTAGGCTCTGTAATTGGGCCGTTAATTGTGTGGTTAATAAAAAAAGATGACATGCCGATTGTTGATGTTCATGGCAAAAAAGCACTCAACTTTCAAATCACTATGATGATTGCTTACTTTGTGTGTTTTCTTTTAATGTTTGTTGTTATTGGTGTAATTTTACTGCCAATAGTCGCTATATTTTCGTTTGTAATGGTGATTATTGCTGCGGTTAAAGCCAATGATGGTAAAGAGTTTGACTACCCGTTGAGTTTAAATTTGATAAAATAGCAATGTCGGTTTGTTAATAGCGTATTTTAAACCCAGCTTTTGCTGGGTTTATTTTTTATTTACTCCCTATTGTTAAGGATACTATGCTTTATCTCACGCTGTTTTTTAGCGCTTTTATATCGGCTACTTTATTGCCCAGCTCGTCAGAGGTGGTAATGGTAGCTATGATGACCCAAGGTAAAGTAAATTTATTGTTGTTATGGCTAGCTGCCACTTTGGGCAATGTACTAGGGAGCTGCGTTAATTACTGGTTGGGTACTCAAGTACTGCGCTTTAAAGATAAAAGCTGGTTTCCAGTGTCAGATCAGGGGCTTGAAAAAGCACAAAAGCAGTTTAATAAATACGGTGTATATAGTTTATTATTTGCCTGGTTGCCTATAGTTGGCGATCCGCTTACCGTAATAGGGGGAATATTTAAAGTGCGTTTTAGTACGTTTTTATTGTTGGTAACACTAGGTAAGGGGGCACGCTACTTAGCCGTTATCGCCCTTACCTTAGGTGTCGAAAAACTTATTTAAGCTTTCCTATTTATTCTAAATAAATTGCTCCACACGTATTATTTCGCCCAATCTAACGTCAAAGACACAGAATCGGCAAAGCGTAATGCATGCGGTTTATCTACGCGAGCCTTAGCATAATGAACACTTGGGTGTGAATGACAAACAGCAAGAATTTCAGCAACCAGTTTTTCGAGTAATAAAAAGTCGCCTTGTTCTACTAAAGTGATTACTTCTTTGGTAATTACTTTGTAGTTTAGTGCTTGATCTACTTCATCGGTTTTACAGGCGTCGTGTGCAGGGTAATGAATTTCTAAGTTAATCACTACATCCTGCTTTTTCTCGCGCTCTTCTTGATTAAAGCCAATAAAAGTACGCAGTCGTAAATTGGTTACGTTAATAATTGCATTAGCCATAAGTTAGCCTTTTATTAGCTGCAAAAACTCATTACGTGTTTTTGGATCGGCTCTAAAGTTACCTAGCATTACAGAGGTACGCATACTTGAGTTTTGCTTTTCTACGCCGCGCATCATCATACACATATGTTTAGCTTCAACAATTACGCCAACCCCGGTTGCACCCGTTACTTCTTCAACGGCTTTAGCAATTTGATGAGTTAGTTGTTCTTGAATTTGAAAACGACGGGCAAACATGTCAACAATACGGGCAAACTTAGACAAGCCTAATACTTTACCATTGGGAATATAAGCAATATGACAACGGCCAGTAAAAGGTAACAAGTGATGCTCACACATAGAATAAAGCTCTATGTCTTGTACTAATACCATGTCGTCTGCATCAGAGGTAAATACGGCGTTATTAGTAATTTCTTCTAATGTTTGACGATACCCTTGAGTTAAGTATTCCATTGCTTTAGCAGCACGTTTTGGCGTGTCGAGTAAGCCTTCTCTGTTAGGATCTTCCCCTACAGCGGTAATAATATTTTCATAGCTTTTTTTTAGTTCGTTATGCATAAATTTCTCAGTTAATTTAGTTTGGTTTACTTTAAATGCCGACCACCATCTACAGGTATAGCGCGGCCTGTGATGTAGTGGCTATGTAATAGTAAATCAATACTATTGATTATTTCTTGGCATCCTGGCTCGATACCCATTAATGACTTTTTCAGCGTTTTAGCACGATATTGTTCATCATCATGCTCATTAAAAATAATTAACGATGGTGCAACCGAATTTACTTTAATATTAGGTGCGTACTTGGCACTGAACGACTTAGTTAAGTTATCAAGCGCTGCTTTACTTGCGGCATAAGCGACATGTTTTGGGCTACCTGTTTCTACTACGTAATCGGTAAGATGAATAATATCTGCGGGAGTATTCATATCTGTTTGATAATTTAGTAATAACTCTGCACACAGTAAATTAATTAAATAAGGTGTTTTTGCATGAATTCGCATCATATTGTCAAACAGTTGCGCAAAGTTGGTGTTATTAGCTTCGCAGTCCCAACTTGAAGCATTATGCAAAATAGCGCGTAGTGAGCTGGTATGCTCTTTAAGTGCTTTAATAAAAGTGCTAATACCATCATCAGTACTAAAGTCTGCATAAATGCATACAGCACCTTGCTGCTCCAGTAAATCAACCGCAGCGTGACGAGTACGATAAGTAATAATTATCGGCTGCCCTTGTGCAATAAAATGTTTAGCTAAAGCAAGGCCAATGCGTTGCCCAGCACCTGTAATTAAAATCGGTGGTGTCATATATACTACAAAACTCTCTTTTGGCAGGGGATCAGCATTAATACCAATTTAATTAAAATCTTACGTAATACTTTAAGCGGTCGATCAGTCAAATTACTAAGGTATCGTACGATAATTACTGTATTAAAGCTCATCGTATATAGTTGGCACTGGTTGACGCTTATGTTGCGTACGCTGATAAATAGCGCTAAGTGTTTGTTCAACCTGTTGCGTAACCGGTTTACCTTCTAAAAAGTCATCAATTTGCTCATAACTTAAACCTAACGCTTCTTCGTCGGTAAGTCCTGGGCGATCACTTTCTAAATCTGCGGTAGGTGCTTTATTAACTAATACAGACGAAGCACCTAATGTACTCCCTAAAGCGCGCACTTGGCGTTTTGATAAGCCAAAAAGCGGTGCAAGATCACAAGCGCCATCACCAAACTTGGTATAAAAGCCGGTAATATTCTCGGCACTGTGATCGGTGCCAACTACTAAACCTTGGCAAAATGCAGCAATTTCGTATTGTGCAATCATGCGTTGACGGGCTTTAACATTACCCTTAATAAAATCAATTTTTTCTTGCTCAGGAAGTGATTCACCGTTACCAACAATAGCCGCCATTGTTTGTTCGTGTAGCGCATCAGTTGCGGGCTTAATATTGACGGTCATGCGGCTGCTAGGTTGAATAAAATCAACCGCTAGTTGCGCTTCATTTTCGTCGGCTTGCACACCGTAAGGTAAGCGTACAGCAACAAATTTATAATCAGTAGTGCTTTGCTCTTGGTTAAGCTCATCAACAGCAAGTTGGCATAAACGACCGCACACTGAAGAGTCGACTCCGCCACTAATACCTAATACCAAAGACGTTGCATGGGCGGCTATTAAGCGGGCTTTAATAAAGTTAACACGACGGCTAATTTCAGCATTTACATCAATAACTGGCTGCACTTTCATTGCAGCCATAATCTCGGCGCGCATGGCCAACTCCTTAGGGTTAAATAATTATTTCGCTCAGCAGAGCGCTTGTATTATGTGATTTAGGGCTAATAAATTAAAGCCCTAAGTGAGCTTTAATTTTTTGTAACTCGGCTTTTAACTCATCGACTTCGGCGAGTAACTCATTGAGTTCTTCACTTTTTAATTCATCAGTCGCTTGCTCTGCAGGGCGTGTTATTTCACTTATTGGCTGCTCGCCAAGCAAATGCATATAACGACAGTCACGTTTACCAGGCTCGCGCGCAAGTTTGGTTACTATGTCACTTTCAATTAGTTTATTAAGTACAAGCTCAACGTCATCTACACTATTAAAATTTGCTAATCGTGCGCATCGCGTTTTTAATTCTCCGGGAGTTTGTGCACCCCGTAACAGTAACAAGCAAATAATTGCGCGCTGCTGCGCACTAAATTTTAAGCTACTAAACTCGGTGTTACAAAAACGGTGGTCGTATTTATTTACTCGTCCAGAAAGCCCTTCATCAATGGTAACCAGTCGGGCATTTATTAATTCATCGAGTGCAATTTGCACTTCGCTGTCGGTTAAGTTTAAAACCGGTGCACGATTTGATTTTTGATTACACGCATTAGTTAGCGCATTTAACGACAAAGGGTAGTGTTCGGGAGTTGTACTTTGCTTTTCTAGTAAACAGCCAATAATACGCTGTTGATTTGCTGATAATTGCATAACTCATCTCAACTAATAAACTATATGATTAGCTTACACTTTTATTGAGTGCCAAGCCATTGCTGAAGTTTAGGGTGCAGTGCACTAAAATCGAGTGGCTTACTTAAGTAATCATTCATACCCGCTGCTAAGCACTTTTCTTTGTCTCCCTGCATTGCATTGGCAGTTAAAGCAATAATAGTTATGTTTTGATAATGCTTACCCGAGTCGCCATTTCTAATCGCTTTAGTTGCTTGGTAGCCGTCCATTTCAGGCATTTGGCAGTCCATTAAAATTAACTGGTAAGTATTAGCGGGTTGCTCATTTAGTTGCTTTATCGCCTCACGTCCATTCTCAGCAATATCAAATGAAATACCGGCTTGTTTTAATAAAGCCCCAGCAACAACTTGGTTAATTTTATTGTCTTCTACTAATAAAACTTGTGGCTCATTTGTATTCACTAATGGCGTTTCAGTGAGTTTATTTTGTAGTTGTGCCTGTTGTTGCTGTTGTTCTATGTATTTATCATTAGCAAGAGAATCAAATAGGTCTGAGGGCGTTAATGGCTTAAAAATCATTGAGTCTACTTTTAAACTTAGCGTAGAGTCATCTTTGGAATAGCTCATAGGTGCCATTATTATCAGCTTACAACTGTGCTTAGCCAGGTAATTTTTAACCTCAGTAATTTGCGATTGCGGCGCTTGTTCAAAAAAATAATAGTCGATTAAAATAGCATCGAGGGTTTTAGTTGCCTGCTCTTTAAAATACGCACTTACAGCAGTATAGTCGGTTAAGGTATTTGCATTTGCTTGCCATATAATCAGCTGCTTTTTGGCTATAGTTGAGTTTAATAAGCAGCTATCAATAATTAAAATATGTTTGTTTTTAATTAAGTGGCTAGGTAGGTCTTGCTGCTTACTTAATTTAGGTTGTACTTTTATTGAAAACGAAAAAGTACTGCCTTCGTGTAGCATACTGGTTACGCTTACTTCACCTCCCATCAGTTCACATAACTGCTTTGCAATAGCGAGGCCTAAGCCTGTGCCGCCATACTGGCGTGTTGTAGAGGTATCTGCTTGAGTAAATGAGTCAAATAATGTGGCGTGTTTTTCTGGTTTTATGCCAATACCGGTATCAATAATGGAACAAACTAAAGATGTACCATCGGTTGTTTCATCAATTTTTGCGGTGACTACTATTTTTCCGTCAAATGTAAACTTAACCGCGTTACTAATTAAGTTACTTAATATTTGTCGTAACCTATTAGGGTCGCTAACTATTTCGCTGACGGTGATGAGGGTTGCATCTAAAATTAAGATGGTATTATTTTGCTCGGCTTTAAGCGCAAATGATTCAACAACCTCACCTAACAAACGTGGTAAATTAAATTGAATCTTTTCAATATCTAATTTACCAGCCTCTATTTTAGAAAAATCTAAAATATCGTTAATAATATTCAGTAATGATTGCGCCGACGACTGAGCAAGCTCTATGTGGTGCATTTGTTGTTGATCTAATTGGGTGTTTTTTACGATATTGAGCATCCCTAACACCCCATTCATAGGAGTGCGAATTTCATGACTCATGCTCGCTAAAAACTCACTTTTAGCAGCTACAGCTTGCTCTGCCGTTTCTTTGGCTGTTACTAGTTGTTGCTCTGTTTCTATACGTTTTTGGCTAGAGTAAAGGCTGCCAATAAGTGCTGCTACAGCAATTAAAAAGCTTTCTTCGTTGTGCGCCCAAGCGCGGGTTTTGTTGCATTGCTCGGCGCAAACCATACCTATGATCCCACTTCCGGCAGGAATAACTGCACACAACATGGCATTTATTTTTAGTGGCTTTAGGTAGTGCTCTTTAATTGGCATTAAAATAGGGCATTGCTGTGCATCTGCTGCACTAAATATGGCTTTGCGCTCTATGGCCTCAAAAAAATCAGGAATATCTTTTTGTAACCATGGTTCATTGTTGTTATTTGTTGTGGTGTTTATATTATGAAAGGCAATAGGCTTGAGCTGGGTTTTATTGTCGCTAAATAGCCAAATGCTGGCTTGATCGATGTTGAGCGCCTGACAAATTGCTTGAGTAATCACATCTTTAGATTGGCTTAATTGCCCGTTTAAAATTTGATCGTTAACGGTTAAAGACGCTAAGGCTTCGTTAAATAGCGATATTTTATTATTTTCTAATTCTATTTTTTTACGGGTATCAATATTTTGTAATGAGCCAAATATTCTTATACAGCGTTCATTTTTATGCTCAGCTTCACCGTGCACCAATACCCAAATAATATTACCTTTAGCATCAATAACTTCAAGTTCAGCTTCGTAGCTCTCACCAAATTTAATTGCTCGTTCAATTAATTTAGCTGCCGTTTCTCGGCTTTTCCCAGGCTTAAAGTAGCCAAGATCCTTTGGCCATTGTGGTTGTTCGTCAGGGGCGTATTTAAATATTTTTTTGGTCATATCAGACCAATATGCTTGTTTGTTTTCTAAATTAAACGACCAAGCGCCTACGAGTGCCAGATCACTCATAACTTCCAGCATTTTCTCATTTTGCTGTTGCCGATTAAGCATTTTTAAAAAGAACAAAAATGACCAAATAATCAGTCCGCATATAATTATGCTTGCTAAGCGTAGTGGCCAAATAGTCGCGCTAGGCGGGGCCCAGCCCTTTTTAGGTACAACATAAAGCTCCCAGCTTCCGCCTTGAAAGTTAAGCGTAAACTCTAGTGGGTCTTGTTGCTTTATACTTTTATCGCCATAAAAAAAATCGCCTTTTTTACCTAAGCCATGGCGTCCTTGAATAGCAACATTGTACTGCTCTTGAAGCTCGTAAATACCAGCGTTTTGATATATCTTTTCAAGATCTAATACGACAGAAAGCAGCCCCCAAAAGGATTTATCTGTTTTATAAACAGGAACGCGAGCAACAAGTGCAGAACTCCCTTGTATTAAAGTTAGCGGGCCAGCCATTACAATTTTATTTGTGTCTCTGGCTCTAATTGCATCGATACGTTGAGTTTCATTATCTAAAAAATTAAGGCCTAAGGCTTGTTCATTACCGGCAAGCGGGTAAATCATTTTAATTATCATGTCGGGCGCACCGCCAATATTTCGTAGCTCGTTTGAGGTCTCAAATAAGGGGGCTGCAATTTGTGAGAAACGTGCTTGGTCTAAATTAGCTTCGGTAGTAATAGCGACTCCCAAACCACGAATTAACTGAATATTAGACACTAAAGTTGCTTCGAGTTGGGCCCTGTAAGTGCTCACTTCTGAAAAGGTATGTAATTGATTGGCGTCTTTTGCACGATTATAATTAATACGATCTAGCATAATGATAACTAAGACTATAAGCGTAATCGACAGCCAAAAGGCTAACTTAAAGTTATTGTTTTTACTGTTGTTACTACTTTTCATTGGCGACATTAGCTACATTTTGCTTTTATATTAGACAGTACCCACTATAGCTAATTTATTGTACAAATAAAAATGGCGCATCAGATTATGCGCCATTTTATTTTTATAATTAATAGTTTAACTAAATTACGAGTCGCTAACCTCGCGTGCCCAATGCTGCTGTTTAGCTACATGGAGTTTGCGATAACCATCAAGTAATGCGGCATGCTTTGTAAAGCCAGTAAGCGATAAGCCTGGGAAGGTTAAACCGTTAAATAATTTACGACCTTCGGCTATTTCAATTGCTAGCGTTACATTGGCAGTACCAAACATTAAGCCTAATGCATCTTGATAGTCTGCATATTCGCGTTCGTCATCGTATTTTATTTCTAAAATAGCTTTTAAACAGCGAAAGTGACGCATTGCATCTTCGTTTACTTGCCCGGTATGTAATATCCAGTCAACCCAATCAATGGCTTCTTCGTTACCTGCGGCTAGGCAAAGGTGCGCTTTTAGTTCACCAATACGCAGTGTATCCCAAGATGTATCAGGGTTGGTTACTAAACCAATAAACTCGGCGGCGCGAATGATATCGCTATGACCCGCTTCCTCTAGTGAGTCATAAATTTCCATCCATTGCTCAACGTCGTACTGATCGAGTGATAAAAATGTTTCGCGGAACTTAGCGCCTTCATTGTTGTTACGCCAAATCAGTTCATCAACTGGGTAAATGTCTGACATACCAGGGACTAAAATACGACATGCATATACGTTTAAGTGGGTGTAATCCATGATGTAAATATCATGCCCCATGCTATGAATTAAGTCGGTACAAAAGTTATATTCTTGCTCAGTTGTGCCGCTAAAGTCCCAATGCACAAAGTCAAAGTCGGCTTTTGCGCGGAAAAAGTCATGAGAAATTAAGCCACTAGAATCAATAAAGTGCAGTTCAGTGTTTTCAGGAGAGGCAACTTCATCATTATCAAAAGTAGCAGGTTGGAACACATCAAGTTGATCTAAACGACGACCTTGTAATAGTTCTGTTACGGTACGCTCAAGTGCCACTTCAAACGATGGGTGAGCACCAAAAGAAGCAAATACAGAGCCATCGGCTGGGTGAATAAGGGTAACGCTCATTACTGGGTATTTACCGCCTAGAGAGGCATCGGCAATACGTAAATGAAAACCATGGCTGCGTAACTCTTCACACGCTTCATGAATTTTAGGATACAGCTTAACTACTTCTTCAGGCACGATAGGCAGACACAAGCCCTCAGTAATAATGCGGCTTTTTATAGCGCGTTCAAATACTTCGGATAAGCCTTGTACGCGTGCTTCAAATTTAGTATTGCCGGCGCTCATACCGTTAGATACAAAAATATTACCAATAACGTTAACCGGAATATACACATCTTGGTTATCGCTTTGGCGGGTGTATGGCACAGTACAAATACCACGCTTAACATTACCAGAGTTAAAATCGAAAAGGTGCGATGCATTAAGTTCGCGCTCTGGGTCAAAGTAGTCCCATAAGCTTTCATCCATAATGCCTTCAGGCACTTCATCGTTTGTTACTGTAAACCATTTTTCGGTTGGGTAATGGGTAAACTCTGCATGGGCAAATTCTTCACCTAAATAAAAGTCAGCAAAAAAGTAGTTACAGCTTAAGCGTTCAAAGTATTCGCCTAATGCTGAAGCTAACGATGCTTTGTCGTTTGCGCCTTTACCATTGGTAAACATTACGCCACAGTCTTGGTCACGAATATGTACCGAATAACAGTTAGCTACAGGGTTAAGCCATAACGCTTCCTCAATATTAATATTAAGGGCTTTTAGCTTATTTTGCATAGTAGAGATCGACGATTCTAAATCGCGGTCTTTACCTTTTATAAATGTTTTATCAGTCATACTCATCTCAACTAGGGCTGCACAATATGTGGATTAGCTATTATCGTGGATTTTGAGGTTTATTTCATCCTTTGCGCCGCAGAATATGACTTTTTAATAGAAGGATAGTAAATATATGTTAATAATACTTTATTAGAATTCTTAAAGGATAGCTGGATGTTTAAAGTAATCAAGCGCTTGCTGCTGTTAGTAGTGGTTTTAGGGCTGGCCGGTACTGCGGTTGTTTATGGTGTACTTAGTTTGAGTTTACCAGCGCTTGACGGCAAAGGTCATAGCGAAGCGATTAATGAGTCGGTCATTATTTCGCGCGACGTACTTGGTCAAGCTGTTATCAAAGCACAAAGCCACAACGATGCCGCTTATGGTTTGGGGTATGCGCATGGGCAAGACCGATTTTTTCAAATGGACTTACTGAGGCGTAATGCCGCTGGTGAGTTGAGCGAAATTTTTGGTAAGGCGGCGCTAGCACTAGATAAAAAAATGCGTTTTCATCAATTGCGTAAACGCAGCCAAGTTATTTTAAAAAATCTTCCTGAGTCGGATAAGCAATTACTTAAAAGCTACGCTCAAGGGGTTAACGAAGGGTTATTGCAAATAGGTTACTCAAGCTTTGAATATTTGCTCACTGGTGCACAGCAAAGGCCATGGCAAAGCGAAGACAGCCTATTAATAATTTTTAGTATGTATCTTGATTTACAAAGTGCCACCTTTGAGCGCGACCAAGCATTAATTCAAATTGAGCAGCAATACGGCAAACATATGCTCAAATTTTTAACGCAACCTAGTCAATACCAAGCTGCGCTTGATGGCAGCCAGCTAGCGCCTTACAGCGCAGGCATACCTAAACTACCAATACTCAAGCAACAAACGCAGCAATCATCCACTGTGCAATCATCAACACCAGCAATGTATGCATTTAATTCTTTTGCAGCAAGCCAAGAGCGCGGCAGTAATAACTGGGCAGTTACCGGCGCATTAACTACAACCGGATCTGCTATGCTCTCCGATGACATGCACTTAGCAATGGCAGTGCCTGTTATTTGGTACAAAGCGCAACTAAATTATGTACATAACAATGTAAAAACCCAAGTTACGGGCGTATCGTTACCGGGGGCGCCAGCTATTGTAGTAGGCACTAATAATCATATCGCATGGGGGTTTACCAATGGTTATATTGATACCGCGGATTGGGTTGCGCTTACAAGTAACAATAAAACGTGGCAAGTAGATGAGCAAATTGCATTACCTAATAATGAAGCCGAAACTTACACACTTACCCTGAGCGAATATGGCACGGTAAAATATATTAACGGGCAAGCTTATGCACTGAGCTGGGCGGCGCATCAAAGTTATGCGGTTAACATGCAATTATTACAGCTCGAACAGGCAACTGAAGTTGATGATGCCCTAGCTATAGCCAGCGATGTAGGTATTCCGGTACAAAATTTAATTGTAGTTGATAGCCAAGGCAGTGCCGCATGGAAGTTAATGGGGGGAATTCCTGGGCGTAAAACACCCAGCGAGCTTAGTGTGAAAAGTACTGATTACTCGCCGCTTTGGTTGCAAAATGAAGCGCAGCGCCCCGTGGTTAAAAACCCAGTAAGTGGACGAATATGGACTGCAAACTCACGGGTGGTAAGTGCTCAGGATAACGAGCGCTTTGGTAACGGCGGCTATTCACTTGGCGCGCGTGCAACACAAGTGCGCGACCGCTTGTTTGAAAAACAAAAATTTGTTGAAGATGATTTTTATCAATTACAGCTTGATAACCAAGCACGATTTTTAATTCCTTGGCACGCTTTATTGCTCAAGCAACTCAAAGCCGATGAAGGTAATAACGCCGCGTATATTAGCGCTGTTGAAAACTGGCAGCAGTGCGCGTGTGCAAGCTCAGTAGGTTATACCTTGGTAAAGCATTATCGTGATGAAGTGATTAATATTACCTTTAGTACGTTGCAGCAAAGCTTAAGTGAGAAAAATGGCACGTTGAGCTACGTAAGGCGTGACTTAGAACCGGCAGTTTGGCAGCTTATTAACGCGCAACCAAGCAGTTGGCTCAATCCACAATTTTCAACTTGGGAGCAGCAGCTGCAGGGGGCATTTAGTCAAACTATTGCTAAACTCAGTACGCAATACGGTAATAACATTCAAGGCTGGCAGTGGGGCAAAGTAAACGAGCTGGTTATAGAGCATCCGTTTGCTAAACAAATACCAATACTTGCCCGCTTTTTAAATATGCCAAAAACGCCAGGGTTTGGTGATAGTTACATGCCAGCAGTGCAGGGGCGTAGCTTTGGTGCTTCACAGCGCTTTATTGTACAGCCCGGACATTTAGAAAACGCCATTTTAACCGTACCTGGCGGGCAGTCTGGGCACCCGTTATCAAACTTTTATCGTGCCGGTTTTAGTCAATATATTAATGCAGAAAACACGCCATTATTACCACAAGCGCTAGTACATCAAATAATAATATCGCCAAAAGGCAAGTAGCTGTTTAGTGAACTAAGCTAGAGCTTGTTTATCTTTCGAGATTAAATTTACAGCCGTATGTTTGGTTTTTAGGTAAGGCAGGGCCTATGTCGTGTAATTATTCTTCATAAATAGACGATAATTAATTATAAATATAAGTGAGCACTAAAATGAAAAAATTACTTCCCGTATTAATCACTGGCTTGTTGTTAAGTAGTGCGGCTTATGCCGATGAAAGTGTAGTTAAAACGCAAAAACTGAGCGAGCATATTTATATGTTACTTGGTCAAGGAGGCAATATTGCTGTAAGTGTCGGCGACGATGGTATTTATATTATTGATGATCAATTTGCCAAGCTTTCAAGCGATATTAAAAAAACGATTAGCGATTTACAGCCCGGCAGTACTGAGTTTGTAATTAACACCCATCATCATGGCGACCACACCGGAGGCAACGAAAATTTTGCTAAAGCAGGTGCCCACGTTATTGCTCACGATAATGTGCATAAGCGCTTAGTAGCGGAGCATGGTGAAGGGTCAGATTTTTTACCACGGATTAGTTTTAGCCACGATTTAAAGCTGCACTTTAACAACGAACATGCTCATGTAATGCATTATCAGCATGCACATAGTGACGGTGACGCAGTCATATTTTTTAACAAGGCTAACATTGTACACATGGGCGACATTTTCTTTAACTTTGGCAGCTTACCGTTTGTAGATGTAGACAGTGGTGGCAGTGTTGATGGTATTTTAGCGGCTGTAGATGACGTAGTGAAACAAATTGACGATAATACAAAAGTGATCCCAGGACATGGTCCGCTAAGCGATCGTTCAGGGCTGGTGGTGTATCGTAAGCTGGTGCAAAAAGCCAAAGATGTTATGCTTAAAGCAATGCAAAACAAGGCAAGCTTAGAGCAAGTACTTAACGCCGACCCATTGGCAGAGCTTGGCCTTGAATACGCTAGCTGGTTACCTAAAGAGCGTGTAACTACACTTTTTTATCGTAGTTTAAAACAATAAAAATGAATTAAGTAATAGCACATCAACTATTTTATTAAGCTGGGCGTATGTTCGGCTTTTTTATTCCCCATTCCTCAAGGAGTTGTGTATGACGGTAGAAAAAACCCATCTCGAAATTTGTAATTTAACTAAAGAGCAATACCCACAAATTAAAACCTTGATGGATCAAGCATACCCAGATTTAGGTGGTGCATGGCCTAGCCATACAATTTTTAGATTAATAGACCAGTTTCCAGAAGGGCAAATAGGCATTGTGGGTGATGGTGTGCTGGTAGGCTTAGCATTAAGCGTGCAAGTAGACTATGCCCGCTTTTCTAACCCCCATACCTATGAAGACATAGCCGATGGTCATGACCGCGTATTTAGTGATACCGCTGGCGATGCACTGTATGGCTTAGATGTTGCGATTAGCGAAACGCACAGAGGTATGCGCCTTGGGCGTAGGCTGTACGATGCCCGAAAAGAATTGTGCCGCCAATACAACTTACGCGCTATTTTAGCGGGTGGTCGTATTCCGCGTTATTACAATCACAGTAATGAAATGACCCCAATGGAATATATAGCTAAAGTAGATCAAAAAGAGCTGTACGATCCTATCTTAAGTTTTCAGCTAGCAAACGATTTTCAAGTTAAACGCTTACTTAAAAAGTATTTACCCGAAGATCAAGAATCAGTAGGTTATGCCACATTACTGGAGTGGAATAACATATTGTACGAACCAACCGACACCGTTATTAATATAGTAAAGTCGATTGTGCGTGTAGGTGCGGTGCAGTGGCAAATGCGTAAGGTGGAGTCGGTAGAGGAAATGCTCAAGCAGGTCGAGTATTTTGTTGATACGGTTTCTGATTATCAAAGTGACTTTATTTTATTCCCTGAGTTTTTTAATGCCCCGCTAATGGGGTTAACTGAGCAAGTTAATCAAACCGAAGCGATCCGCAATTTAGCCGAGTACACAGAAACCTTTAAAAATGCTATGTCGCGTATGGCAATTGAATACAATGCCAATATTATTACCGGCTCAATGCCAGTAGCCGACGGGGATAAAATTTATAACGTCAGTTATTTATGTCACCGCAGCGGTAAAATAGATGAGCAACGTAAAATTCATATTACCCCGCATGAGCAAAATGACTGGGTTATTCAAGGCGGCGACAAAATAGCGGTATTTGAAACTGATGCTGGGCGTGTTGGTATTCAAATTTGTTACGATGTTGAGTTTCCAGAACTATCTAGAATTATGGCCAAAGAAGGCTTAGAAATTTTATTTGTACCTTTTTGGACTGATACTAAAAATAGCTATTTACGGGTACGTCATTGTGCTCAAGCACGCGCTATTGAAAACGAATGTTATGTGGTTATAGCAGGCTCTGTTGGTAACTTACCAGAAGTAGAAAGCCTAGATGTACAGTTTGCACAATCGGCAGTACTTACACCGTCTGACTTTTCATTCCCACATGATGCAACACTCAATGAGGCAACCACTAATACCGAAATGTTGTTATTTAGTGACCTTGATATGGATAAATTAAAAATTCTTCACAGCGAAGGGACAGTACGTAACTTAAAAGATCGACGTGAAGATTTATACGACATAATGCTAAAAAAAGTGAGCGACGATAAAAAGGTTAGTGCGGATAAGCAAAAAAGTAGCTTTTAATCACTACAAAATAGGTAGCTTATTAAAGTGTGAGCTGGTTAATTATCATTAATCTTGTTTATTGCTGTTAATGAATAAATTAGCTCGCTAAAATACCGCAAATTTTTAATAGAGTGAGTGCTTTAAGTGGCTTGGATGTATTTAATAATTGCGGGCTTGCTTGAAATTGGCTGGCCAATAGGCTTAAAAATTTCGCAACAAAGTGACAGCCGCTGGTTAGGTATTGGCATTGCGGTTGCATTTATGGTGGTTAGTGGTTTTATGTTGTGGCTAGCTCAACGTGATATTCCTATGGGTACATCTTATGCGGTATGGACAGGCATTGGCGCTGCTGGCACATTTATTGTGGGCATTTTGTTTTATGGTGATGCCGCCACTTTTGGCCGTATTGCCGGTGTATTAATGATTATTTGCGGTGTGATCACACTTAAAATAAGTCATTAAAAAGTAAACTCAACGCGGTTTAATCAAAAAAGCGCAGGCTTTTAATCCTGCGCTTTTTTTTTGCCAGTAATTAATTGGGCAACATGACTAAAATAGCGGCAACAGCAATGAGTAATAACCCGGCGCTGTCTTGTTTTTTAAGCGGTTGTTTTAGCCACAGTACGGCAATGAGTATGGTAAAAAACACCTCTATTTGGCCAAGCGTTTTTACATAGGCAACATGCTGCAAGCTCATGGCGCTAAACCAGCCAATAGAGCCCACACAGCTAAAAATACTAATCGCAACAGTTGTGCCTTTATATTGCCAAAGTTTACTGAGGGTGTGTGGCTCTTTTAATAATAAATAACCCAGCAATATTAGAGTTTGTAAGCTAATAACAAAAAGCAGTACCCAAGCAGCAGAGTGAGGAAATAATAGCCCTGAATTTAAACTGCCCTCACGTACCCATAATGAAGTAAGCGCAAAGCAAGTACCGCACGCAAGCCCTAATAAAGCTGTTTTGGCATCGAAGCGTTTAATGCTGGTTATACCGCTCATTAGCAGTACGGCAATAGCCCCTAAAAATACCCCCAACCAACCCAATAAGGTTAACGCCGAGCCAAAAAATAATACTCCTAAAATAGCGGCAACCAAAGCCTCACTTTTTGCAAGCCCAGCGCCCACAGCGTAATTATTCATTTTAAATAATTTAACCATTAAGCCAGTAGCAAGAATTTGCATAATACTTGCGCCAATAATAAAGCCCCAAAAAGCATTATTAAAACTAGGCATAGCGGTATCTTGGTATTGATATAAACCATACAAATACACAGCAGCAATAGGGCCTGCAACAATAAAACGCGATAGAGTAACGCCAGCTACGCTCACATTACTACTTAACTTACTTTGTAGTGCATTGCGCCACGCCTGCATAAAAGCGGCTAAAAAAGTGAAAAATACCCAAGTCATAATAACAATACAAAAATAATAGAGGGCGATAAGTTAACAAGGTATACAAAGTAAAGCGATAGTGCTTTAGGCTCAGCTGCGACAATATGCCGCAGTTTAACTGCCGTAAAATTAGTTTATAGTTGGCTTGATGTTACTGTTTAGCCGTCAGGTGCTTATCTGGCGGCTTTTTTATAGTGGGTGTGTTATTTTAAATAATTAACAATAACAAAGAACCGTACTATGACTATTTTAATCGCTTGTGCTTTATTGGCCGTTGTAATGCCTTATTTAGCAAGAATACCCGCAGTAATCGAACTTAATAAATTGGGCGGCTACGACAACAAGCATCCGCGCCAACAACAAACTCAATTAACCGGTTTAGGAGCGCGCGCTTTAGCTGCACACCAAAACTGTTTTGAGTCGTTAGCAGTATTTGCCGTTGCACTTGCGGTGGTATTAGGCACTAATAATGTTAATGCGGTAACCGAAACCTTGGCGATGAGCCACATTGTAGCGCGTGTTTTATTTTGTGCTTTTTACTACCTTAACCTAGATATTATGCGCTCAATTATGTGGTTTGTTGGTATAAGTACAGCTATTGCAATGATTGCAGTGAGCTTTTAAATTTATTTTAAAACCCCAAAGCGTTTTAAAAGGCGCTTACTTTATAATATCGCTTTTATTAATTGCAATATATTGCCCTTGGGCAAGGTTTAGCGTTTGCAGGGTTAGCTCGCTAATTTGCTCGCGATACAAGTCAATTACCTTGTAACCACAATAGTGTGCCATTTTTCTAATTTGCCTATTAAGCCCTTGCTTTAAAATAATACTAAATTGTTTGTCTGCTATTTTTTCAACGCTACAGGGCAAGGTTATTTGCTTATCTACCGGTACACCTGCGGCCATTTTTGTACAAAACTCGGCATCAATGCTTTTATTAACGCTAACTAAGTAACGTTTTGGCTGGTGGAAGTCGGGATGAATTAGTTGGTTACACAACTCACCATCGTTGGTTAATATAAGCAAGCCACGGGAGTCTTTATCAAGACGGCCAATAGGGTAAACCCGCGTAATAGTAGGCAGGTGGTGATAAAGGCTAGCAGGGTCATTCTGATCAAGCTTGCAGTCAATACCTACAGGCTTATGATAAGCAAAATAAATTAACTCAGCAGTGCCTTTAATAATTTGCCCGTTAACTGTTATTTGGTCTTGCTCATCAACATGGTCAATATGATTAGCCGGGCGGTTATTTACTATCACTGCACCTTCGTCAATTAAGCGTGAGGCTTGTTTACGCGAGCAAACACCAGCATGGGCAATGTATTTAGCGAGTCGAATTTTGGTGCTCATAAATGGTTGCTGTTAGTCATTGGCAAAAGTGTGCAGCAGATTATAGCAAAGCTGCCAAGTAAACATTACTGAAGGTGGGTAAATAGCTATAAATTTAGTGTTAGGCGCTACAGAATATGCATTTTTATAAGCAGCTGTTGGTTTAATAATTTTTAATTTTATAAATATTAGAGGCGTTAATGTATCAATTATATGCAAATAATGACGATTGCTTAAATCAGGCGCTTCGTCAAAAAATAGTGGCGTTTAATAGCGCGCATTTTGATGCTGAGCGTATGCCTATGGGTTATCAGTTTTTAGACGCACAAGAGGAATTGGTCGCTGGGATTAGTGGCTGTGTATTTGGCAATTGGTTGCAGATAAATTGGCTTTGGTGCAGCGAGTTAGTACGTGGCAATGGCTTGGCGACTAAGTTATTAGTCGCACTTGAAGCGGCTGCAGTTGAGCTTGGGGCAACGAGGGGGCAGCTCGATACGCTTGATTTTCAAGCCAAGCCTTTTTATGAAAAGCACGGTTACCAAGTTAAGTATCAACTTAATAATTATCCGCGCACGGGTACTCGCTATTTTATGGAAAAATCGCTTATTTAACCCTTGCAGGGTGATTAAATAGCTTTAAGTGGCTCGCCTGTAAAGGTTACGCCTAAAAACGGGGTCACTTCAGGAGCAAGCATAAAGGTGCGAATATTCATATGATCGCTACCTTTGGGGTTGTTAAGCACATCTTGATGATAAAACTGACCAAAGCAATCGAGCGTATTTTGTTTACTAAGTTGGTTTAGTTTTGCAAAAGCGAAAACTTTGCAAGAACCATTGTTCTCGCTCGCAGCACTAAGTAAACCATGATTATTAAATGCGCAAGGGGTGAAGCGGTAATGTGTATCGATAATTGCCATAGTGTCGGTAAATTCGATGCTTTTTGGCTCATTTGCCAATTTTTCTAGGTAGTCACTTAGAGTCACTTTCTGTCCTTAGGATTATTTTTATACTTAACTCTAACCTATCTGTTTACTGATTTATATTAAACTAGTACACGTGCACTTAAATTAAGTGTGATAAGGCATTAATGTTAGTTATTTCAATATCGGCAAGGCCTTTGTAAGTATAGTTGGCAGCTTGGTTATTTAACCATACAGATTGGCAGCCGGCATTATTAGCGCCTTGCACGTCGCTATCTAGGCTGTCACCAATGTGTAAAATAGCTTTGTGTGGCACCTGTAAATGTGTAGCTGCTTGATCAAACAAGTTATTGTGCGGTTTAGCTTTACCGTGTAAACCCGCTTGCAGTACCAAGTTAAATTTATTATTTAAATTAAACTGGCTCACATCGGCATTGCCGTTGGTTATGGCTATAAGGGTAAAGCGAGTAGCGAGCTTATCGAGTAAGTTAAGTACGTCATCGGTCACGGTTATATTACTGCGAGCTTGAGCAAATACCTTGTACGCAGCACTTGCAAAGTGTTTTGCGTCGTCGGCATTAAAGCCTTGCTTAGCAAGAAGTAAGCCCAGTGTTTGCAAACGCCACTGCGTTACATCTTCAATTAATTTTGGCTGCTGTTGCAGTGCACAATCACGACAATGCAGCCATTGCTGCAAGCCCTGATGTTGATAACCCGGCAGGGTATTTAAATAATCAGTTTGCGCTTGTACGGCGGCTTTTATGATTGGGCGATTGTCGTAAAGGGTATCGTCTAGGTCGAAGCTTAATACCGACACAGGTGCAATGGCACGATTAAAGCGGATCATATTATGGTTTCCTAATCAGTTCGCTTTTTTGCCCTTGGGTGCGTGTTGTCGTACACCTTGGCTAAATGCTGAAAATCTAAATGAGTATACACTTGAGTGGCCGACAAACTACTGTGCCCGAGCAGTTCTTGTACCGCGCGTAAATCGCCAGATGACTCTAAAATATGCGAAGCAAACGAGTGGCGCAATTTGTGCGGATGCACTTGCGAGCTAATGCCTTGCTTGATGCCCCATTCTTGCATTCTTAAACGTACTTGGCGTACCGAAATGCGATTTTTTTTGCTACTTAAAAATACTGCCACTTCGTCAGGGGTTGCAAATTGAGGGCGTATTATGAGCCATTTTTTTAGCGCGTTTAGCGCTTTACTGCCTACCGGAATTAAGCGTTCTTTATTGCCTTTACCGCGTACTAATATTTCACCATTTGCGGCGCTTATATCTTGTAGGTTGGCACCAACTAACTCGCTAATACGTAAACCTGATGAGTACATAAGCTCCATCATGGCTTTGTCTCTAATGGCCAGAGGTTCGTCGTCGGGTATTTCGAGCAAGCGTGCCATTTGATCTACATCGAGATTTTTAGGCAAAGGCTTAGCAAACTTAGGCCCTTTTATGCCTACCGCCGGGTTATGGTAATGCGCTTGTTTAGCAATATTTTTAGCTTTTAAGAATTTATATAAACTGCGAATACAACTGAGCTTTAAACTAATAGTGCGGCCACTTAATTGTTTTGAGCGCAGTGCCATGCTGTAACGGCGAATATGCTCACCCTGTACACTAAACCAGTCGTCGCAGAGCTTACTAAAGTAAAGCGCTGCAAAGCCAAGTTGGCTGACATATTGGTTAACAGTGTGCGCTGAGTATTGCCTTTCAAACTTTAAATAGTCGCTAAATAAAGTAATAGGCGTGCGCCAGTTATCGCTTAAGTCGCTGATATTTGGCGCAGGGTTGTCACTCATGCTAGTTCCAGCAACCTTGACTGCAGAGCGACTACAAAGTCTAGTACAAAAAGGGTGTCTTGTGCGGGCTCAAAGTGGTTGGCGTTGTTGCTGGCAAAAGCCAAAATAGCAATTGGCTTGTTAATATCACCAATTAAATAAATAGCCGTTGATTGCGCCGTATCGCTAAATAACAAATCTCGTTCTTGCTGATTAATACGCCCTAAATAGTGCCCTGAATTGCTCAGGCGATGCTCAACAAGTTGAGCATATTTAGTGTCGTACTTTACTAACCGACAGTCGCTAATATCTGGATTGCTACAAATAATATCTTGTAAGTTACTGGCAAGCGCATCGAAGTCGTTATTACTGCAAAGCTGTTGATGGCATAGGCTAAATAAGCGATACACTTGCTCATTTTGTGCAGCGTATTTGCTCATGCTGGCAATTTGATTTTTTAACAACGTATTGTGCTCGCGCAATTGCCGCTGCTGAATATGCACCAAAGATGTTGCACCTTGGGCTTGTTGTTGCAGCTCAAGCTGAGCAAGTAGCTCAGGGTGCTGAATTAAAAAATCAGGGTGGAGTTGTAAATAATCTACCACTTGCTGCGCGTTTAGCTCACTCATAGTGCCACTTGTCCATCAAACACATGCTCTGCTGGGCCGGTCATACGTACTGGGTGGCCTTCACCGTTCCAGCGAATTTGTAAACTGCCACCGGGTAAGTCTACTTGTACTGTGCTGATTAACTTATTTTGAATAAACCCAATAACCATTGCTGCACAAGCGCCTGTACCACATGCTAATGTTTCGTTTACACCGCGCTCCCACACTCGTAATTTAATATGCTCTTTGGAAATAACTTGCATAAAACCAATATTAGCTCGCTGCGGAAAACGCTCATGGTTTTCAAGTAACGGACCCAAAATATCAACTTGTGCGGTAGTAATATCGTCAACTTCTAATACACAATGTGGGTTACCCATAGAAACCGCGCCACTAAAAACAGTATGCTCTTCGGTACGAATAATATAGGTCAGTTCGCGCTTGGTTGCTTTGAGTGGGATTTTACTTGGCTCAAAATTAGGATGGCCCATATTTACAGTTACTTGGCCGTCTTTTTCTATGTATAGGGTTAAATTACCCGACTTAGTAGACACAGTAATTTTGTGTTTATTGGTAAGGCCTTTCATACGTACAAAGCGGGCAAAGCAACGTGCGCCATTGCCGCATTGCTCTACTTCGGTGCCATCGGCATTAAAAATACGGTAATGAAAATCGAGATCAGGGGAGTATGGTGCTTCAACCATTAGCAGTTGGTCAAAGCCAATGCCAAAATGGCGATCGGCCAGTTTTATTATTTGATCTCGCGACAAAAAAACGTTTTGTGTAATATTATCAATCACAACAAAGTCGTTGCCTAAGCCGTGCATTTTGGAAAAATTAACTAACATAGCGCTCTAATTCGGTTTTGCTCTGCGCTAATCATGCCACAGAGCAGGGACTTACAAAAACGTTTAAGGTAAAATATTCTCACCTTGATACAGGCTCTCTATGGTTTCGCGTTCGCGAATAAGATGGTGTTGACTGCCATCTACCATTATTTCTGCAACACGCGGACGAGAGTTATAATTTGAACTCATAGTAAAGCCATAAGCACCGGCACTTCTTTGTACCAGTAAGTCGCCTTGTTTAAGTGCTAACTCGCGGTCTTTACCTAAAAAGTCACCAGTTTCGCAAACAGGGCCAACAATATCAAAGTTATGAGTAGGGGTTTCGTCGTCGCGTACCGATACCGGAATGATTTTTTGCCATGCTTGATAAAGCGCTGGGCGCAGCATGTCGTTCATGCCTGCATCAACAATAGCAAAGTACTTATCTTGGTTTTGTTTAATAAATTCAACTTGAGTAACTAAAACTCCTGCGTTAGCAGCAATGGCGCGACCGGGTTCAAATATAAGCTCAAGGTGGCGATAATTAACTAGGCGCTCAGTAACTTGCGCTGCATATTCGCTAGGGTGCGGAGGTTGCTCGTCATTATAAATTACCCCTAAACCACCGCCTATATCTAAATGGGTAAGCTCGATGTTACACGCTTTTAATTCATCTATTAGCGTTAGTAGCTTATCAAGTGCTTCAAGAAAAGGTCTGGTTTCGGTGAGTTGCGAGCCAATGTGGCAATCAACGCCAATAATGTTTAATCCAGGCAGTGAAGCGGCATGCTGATACACGCTCACAGCTGTTTGAATATCTATACCAAACTTGTTTTCTTTTAAGCCGGTAGAAATATACGGATGCGTTTTTGCATCTATATCGGGGTTAACGCGAATAGAAATAGGCGCTGCTAAATTTAGCTCACAGGCCACTTCTGAAATACGTTCTAGCTCCGAGATCGACTCAACATTAAAGCATTTAATTCCGAGCTTTAATGCATAGGCTATTTCGTCTGCTGTTTTAGCCACACCCGAAAACACCACTTTGGAGGCGTCGCCACCGGCTTTAATTACTCGCGCCAGTTCACCCTTAGATACAATGTCGAAGCCCGACCCTAAACGCGCTAATATATTGAGTACCGCAATATTAGAGTTGGCTTTAACGGCGTAGCACACCAGGGATTTATGATCTTTAGTAGCATTAGCAAAGGCTAAATAATGGCGCTCAAAGGTGGCTCGCGAATAAACGTAGCATGGCGTACCATATTGCTGAGCAATACTTGCAATGCTTACGTCTTCAGCAAATAATTGATTGTTTTTATAATTAAAAAAATCCATTTATTGCTCCTGCTTTTTAGGTGTATTAGTTTGCTCAGTTTGAGTTGCTGGATTAGCTACGTCTTGAGGTTTATTTTGTTCTGCTTTTTGCTCTGGCAAATAGAGCGGACCGCTTTGACCACAGCCAGCTAATGCGCTTAGCAGTACAGTGCTTATTAATAGTTGCTTAAATTGTGAAGTATGTATCGCTTTCATTAGATTAATAGTGTTGCTGGCTTTATAATCGCAGAGTAACAGAATATCTAAAAAATGCAGCTATTCGCGGATGATTTTATTCCTGTTACACTAGCTGTACAAAAACGCATCCACTATTAGGCGGCTCGCCTGCAAAGGAAATTAACCATGACTGATCATGAATATCACCAATTAGCCGAAGCACTTATGTTCACAATTGAAGAACAAGTTGATGATTGTGAAGCAGATTTAGATTATGAGTCGGCACAAGGTATTTTAGAACTAATTTTTCCTGACAACAGTAAAATTGTGATTAACAAGCAAGCACCTTTACACCAAGTATGGGTTGCGACTAAATTTAACGGACATCATTTTGAATTACGTGGTGATAAGTGGATAGATAATCGCTCTGGCGCAGAGTTTTGGCAGTTTATTAACGAGGCATCAACTCGCCAAGCTGGCCAAGACGTTAAATGGCAATCATCGTTATGAGTTTAGAGTTTGTAGAATATCCGGCTCAAGGTGAGCATAAAGCAACCGTTATTTGGTTGCACGGTTTAGGTGATTCGGGGGAAGGTTTTGCACCCGTAGCACCACAGTTACAATTACCAAATGAACTAGGGCTGCGATTTATTTTTCCGCACGCGCCTGTGCAACCGGTCACCATAAATGGTGGCATGGAAATGCGTTCTTGGTATGATATTAAATCAATAGAATTAGATAAACGTGCCGATGAGCAAGGTGTAAGAGATTCTGCCGCTAAAGTAGAGCAACTTATTAACCAAGAAATAGCCAATGGTATTGCTGCTGATAAAATTATTTTAGCGGGTTTTTCCCAAGGTGGCGTTGTAGCCTTGCATTTAGCCCCACGTTTTGAGCAAAAGCTGGCGGGTGTAATGGCGCTTTCAACCTATATGTGTGTACCAGAAAAGCTGGCAGATGAAGCACTACACACAGATTTAAATATTTTTATGGCGCATGGTAGTCAAGATAATGTAGTACCGCCTAGTGCAGGTAAAAGTGCGTTCGAAGTATTAACAGCACTTAGCATGGATGTAAGCTGGCAAGAGTACCCTATGGCTCACCAGGTTTGCGCAGAAGAACTGCAAGCTATTCGCCATTGGTTAATTGCTCGCTTAAGCTAATAATGGAGCCGCTGAGGTTAAAATGAGTCAAAAAATAGTTATTAAAGCAAATGTTAAACGCGAACCACAAGAAAGTGTAACTACACTAACCTACGAGTGGAATTGGCGTCGTATTGTGAGTATTTCTATGCTGCTACTCATGACCTCTGCTGCCGTTATATATGGCTTAACCAGTGCCGTTAGTGCCGAGCAGGATGAACACCCCAATGAGCCAGAGGATAGAGTGTTGGCGCAAAGTAACGATATAAGCCAGCGTGCTGTTACTTCATTACAAACAACGCAAGTAGAGCTAAATACCTCGGCAACAGTTGCGTCACAAAACAGTGAAAGTGAGTTGTTAGTTGCGCCTATTAATTTAGTTGCAGAGCAAAAAGTAGCAGAGCCTGATAAAGTAGCAGCGGCAGAGTTACCCGTAATCCCGCAAGCTGAGATTAAAAACAACTCACCAGAGCCGGTTAATATTGAGCAAGTACCTACTACCGATTTATTAGTTGATACTGATGTTGCCGCTATTAGTGATACTGCACTCTCTAGCACGCAGGGCTTTGCCCCTTTAGCGCAGCTAGCGAGTGTGGCACTTGGCGCGCAAATAGATACCGATAAAATAAGCCGAGCAGTGCTTACACGTAAAGTAAGCAAGCGAGAGCCGGTAAATGTATTTGCTGCAGATATTCGTTTAAGTCAATTTGACGAGACGTTATCGTTTTTTAGTGAGCTAAAAAACTTACAAGGCCAACAGGTAAAGCATGTATGGTTTTTTGAGGATGATATTGTGGCTGAAATTGAGTTAGATATAACATCCTCTCGTTATCGTACGTATTCGACCAAGAATATAATGGACTCGCAAATAGGCCAATGGCGGGTTGATGTAATTGATGAGCAAGGCCAATTAATTGCTCAAAAAGAATTTAGAATATTAGCTGATTGAGCCAGCTAAATTGCAATTATTAAGTGAGTATTTTTTATGACCCAAACAACAAATATAGTGCGTATTGCTACTCGTAAAAGTGCATTGGCACTTTGGCAAGCTGAATTTGTAAAGGCGCAATTAGAGCATTATCACCCAGGTATTTTAGTAGAATTAGTGCCTATGTCGACCCAAGGCGATATTATTTTAGATACCCCTTTAGCTAAAATTGGTGGTAAAGGTTTATTTGTTAAAGAGCTTGAACAAGCCATGCTAGAAGGGTTGGCCGATATGGCCGTGCACTCGATGAAAGATATGCCTGTAGAGTTTCCAGAAGGGTTAACACTACACACTATTTGTGAGCGCGAAGATCCACGTGATGCTTTTGTATCAAATAACTTTGCCAATATTGACGAGCTGCCACAAGGTGCAATTGTGGGCACTTCAAGCTTACGTCGTCAGTGTCAAATACGCGCATCACGTCCAGATCTAAAAATTCATGACCTTCGCGGTAACGTAAATACACGCTTAGCAAAATTAGATTCAGGCCAATACGACGCAATTATTTTAGCAGCAGCAGGCTTGATCCGTTTAGAAATGAAAGACCGCATTCGTGCTTATATTGAGCCAGAAGTGTCATTGCCTGCCAATGGACAAGGTGCTGTAGGTATTGAGTGTCGTACTGATGACGAAGCAATAAAAGCATTACTTGCTCCACTGGAGCACAGCGAAACACGTATTCGGGTAAATGCCGAGCGCGCAATGAACCGCCATTTAGAAGGTGGGTGTCAGGTGCCAATTGGTGCTTATGCGCTAGTTAACGGCGATCAAGTGCACTTACGTGGTTTAGTAGGCGCAATAGATGGTAGCGAAATTTTACGTGATGAAGTTAGCGGCCACGTTAATGACGCAGAAAAACTAGGGGTTGAGCTGGCTAAAATGTTATTGGCTCAAGGTGCAGACAGAATATTAGCTGAAGTATATAGAGACGCGTAATGTTAAATATCTTGATAACTCGTCCCCAAGGAAAAGGCGCAGCCCTTGCACAACAACTTGAGCAAGCGGGTTATCAAGCGTCTTTATTTCCCGTATTAAAAATAGAGTATTTAACCCCCGATAGTATTGAGCTCAGCCCATTAACTAATGCCGATAAAATTATTTTTGTGTCGCAAGATGCGGTTTTGGCGCTGAGTGAATTAAAGCCAGATATTAATATAAAAGCGCAATTTTATGGGGTTGGCCAACAAACAGCCGACACTATTTATGAGGTGTTTGGCGTGCGAGCGGCTGTTCCTAAACAGCACGACTCAGAGGGGTTATTAGCGCTTAAATCGCTTGCCGATGTTGATAGCTGTAATATTGTATTGGTTAAAGGAATAGGGGGGCGTCCTGATATAGCTAAAACACTAAAGCAGCGTGGTGCCTTTTTAAATAACTGCGTAGTGTATCAGCGTACTCCCATAGACCCTGAGCCTAACAACTGGATAGACCACTGGCAAAGCCAGAATGTACACGGTATAGTCATAACAAGTAATGCGGCGGTTGATGCTATTTTTAAAAACCTTGCTGCACCCCAAAGACAATGGTTACAACAGTGCCGATTTTATGTAGCTAGTGAGCGTATAGGCGCTTATTTACAGCAGCATCAGGTAAGTTCGGCTAATATACATATTGCAGCAGGAGCTAGCGATAACGCTATGTTTACCTGCATTAATCAGCAAGGTAGCAAAATGAGCGAACAGTCAGTACCGTCAACGGTAGATAAAGCAGCGCAAAAAACGACTAATGCAACAGCCAACAATGGCAAAGCTACGGCTAAAAGCGATACGCTTAAAGCAACTGATAAGGCTGGCAACACTAAGCAACGAGTAAGTAAAGTTGGGAGCTTAGCTCTTATTATTTCATTAATTGTTGCCTCTGGAGTTGGCTTTGAGTTTTATCAAAAGCTCAACGCGAGCAAGACGCAAAGCTTAGCTGTTAATCAGTTAAATGAGCAAAATAAATTACTACAACAAGAGCTACAAGCACTTAAGTTAGCTCAAGCTAATTTGCAACAGACACTATTAACGTCTGAGCAAAAAGTAACAGCTGCAATGCGCGAAAGTACTACAAAAAACCAGCAAGAACTAAAGGCTGCCTTACAACAAGCGCAGCAGCAAGGCTCGTCTTTAAATCCACAAGAAGTTACCAGCTTGCAGCGCATGGCTGAGTTTAAGTTGTGGGCCGAAAACGACTATCAAGGAACTAGCGCTGTATTAAAACGTTTAGATGCTTTACTTAGCGATCACCCCGGTACAATTACAGTGCGCCAAGCCATTACACAAGACATACAAACCTTAGATGCCATAAAACCAATTGCCGTTGAAGCTATTTATTTACAGCTTAGTAGTGTGCTGAAAAATATTGATGAATTGGTATTTAATGCGGTGAACCTGCCTGAAGAAGTAGCAAAAATTGATGACAAGGTATTAAGTGAAGATCTTAGCGATTGGCAGCAAAACTTAAAAAATAGTTGGGATCAATTTTTAGATGGTTTTATTACTATTCGTCATCGTGAAGGCGTTGCTATAGAGCCATTATTAAGTGAACAACAGCGACACCTGGTAAATCAAAGAGTTAAGCTTTATATAACGCAAGCGCAAGATGCATTATTGAGCAAGCACGCCAGTGTTTACTTTGCAGCACTAAGCGAAGCAAAACGTTTAGTGGCTGAATACTTTAAACAAGATGATGATGTTACAAAAATGGTTTTAAAGTCGCTGTCTAATCTAGAAAAAGAGCAGCTAAACTTTAACCCTAAAGTAAACTTACAAAGCACGCAGCAAGTTAAGGAGTGGGCAAAATGATAGGGTTGATCATTTTAATTATTGCACTTGTTGTGGTGTTAGCAGCAGCCCCTTTTTTATTGGACGAAAAAGGCTATGTACTAATTTCGTTTAACAACACCACAATTGAAGGCACAATAGTTTCGTTTGCCGTGCTAACAATCGCAGTATTAGTCGTTAGTTATTTAACCTATAAACTCGTGCGTTATTTATTCTCTATTTATCGCAATACTAAGCATAGTTTTTTTGCTCGTAGCCAAGGGCGCAAGCAAGCTGCAATTGAGCAGGCGCTATGGAGTGTAATTAATGACGACTATGCACAAATAGAGCAGGCGCTATCTAGCAAGGTACCCGATCAGTATCAAGATATACGTTTAGCACTGCTTGCTAAGGCGGCACTAGCTAATAATCAAACCGACAAAGCCCTTGAGTACTTATTTGATATAAACCCAGAGCAGCAACTAAAAGTAGCAAAACTATGGCTAGCTAGTGGTAATAGTAGCGCTATAGAGTCGCAACTACGGGTTATTGCAGAATCGAAAAAAGCGACAGCACTTGAGCTAAAAATTTACACCGAAGTGCTAGTGCAGCAACAACATTTTAGTGCTTTAGAAGCATTTTTACCGCGTCTTTTACGCAAAAAAGTACTAACAAATGAGCAGTGGCATCGCGTTTTTAATGCCTATTTTGCCTCATTTCCTGTTGATGAAGTAACAGCTAAATATAAGCAGTTACCTAAAAAGCTACATAGCTACGCCTACAGCGCTTATTTAACGCAAATGGCTGCTGCAGGGCAGTTAAGCGTAATTGAAAATGACTTAATAAAAATGGTTAAGCATGAAGAACAACATGCACAATTAGCTAACATATTAAGTAAAGCAACAACGGCAAATGCCCGTAAATTACAAACGAGTATTCAAGATCGACTTAAAAAAGATGAGCAAAATAACTCATTACTGCTCGCTTTGGCTTGTCTTGCTAATGCGCAAGGTGATTACGACCTAGCGGCAAGGGTGTTTGATAAAGCACTAAATAATGAAAATAAAAAACAATATATGCAGCAAGCAAAGTTAAGTTATGAAAAAAGTGCACAACTAGATAAAGCATTGGTACTTTATAAATAATGAGTTACATTTAATAAACACCATTTAATATTGCAAGGAGCAAAAGGCGATGAAAGGTTTGTTTAAATTGTCTTTTTGCTTAGCTTGCGCTTACTTTATTACAGGCTATTTTAGTAATTTATTGCTTGCTATAGATGGTTTCGCTGTGGCTTCTTGGCCCCCTGCGGGCATAGCTGTAGCAAGCTTTTTGTTATGGGGCCGTAAGTCTTTTTTAGGTATTTTTGTTGGTGCATTACTTACTAGCTTAATTCACCTTGATAATGTTGTTGATATATTAAACTGGCAAGTTTTTTTCCAAGCCGCTGCAATTGCTATCGCTGTTGTTTTTCAAGCATGGCTTGGCGCGCAAATAATAATTAAAGTTATTAAAGCCCCCCTCGATTTATCGTCACTAAAACATAGTGTACAAAGCTTAATTATAGCCGGCCCTGTATGTTGTATTATTGGTGCTAGTGTCGGCACCAGCTTACTTGTTTTTAATAATATAATTGCTCAACATGCCGCGCTAGATAGTTTTATTGCGTGGTGGATTGGCGACAGTATTGGGGTGCTCATTTTTACGCCATTGATGCTGGCTGCATTTAATTACTCAGTGATGCGATACCGGCTACAAGTTATCCTGCCTTCTTTACTTATTTACATTCTTATTAGTGTTAGCTTTTATGGTGCTGCCAGTGTTAAAAAAGAAAAAAACATTCAAAAACAAGAGATAAAAACATTAGCTGTACAAGACTCAATTACTCATAAATTAGATGAAATCTCTGCACACTTGGCTTTACTGGCTACTTTTTTTTCGAGCAGTGAAGATGTGAACTTTAAAGAGTTTCGGCAATTTACGGCAAAACAGTTAAGCTACAGCGAAGAAATATTGGCGTTTGAATGGGTACCGTATGTTCCTAAAAGTGCGCTGTTAGAATATCAAAAAATGACGCAACTAGCCGATGTTGAACATTTTTTTGTAAAAGAAAAATCACCAACCAACCAATGGCAAGCCGTTGCTGAGCGAGATGTATATTATCCAATTAGGTACGCATACCCATTAAAAGGCAATGAAGATGCTATTGGCTTTGATTTAGCATCAAACGACTTTATGCAAGAGGCATTAAATAAGTCAAAAACGCTTAACGAAATGGTCATTAGCCAACCGGTTAAGTTGGTGCAAAACCAGGCTGAGTTAGGGGTGTTATTTTTGCATCCTGTATTTGGAAGTATAGAGACTGAAGATGACTTTAAAGGTTTTGCCGTTGCGGTAGTGAGCTTAAAAAAACTATCGCAGTCGTTGCTTTTTGATCATGAAAACTTAGTTACAGCAAGCTTTTTAGATATTAACAATACCAATAATACCCACGCTATTTATATTGCCAACAACGAGTCAATGGACTTGTTAAAGTCCTACCAGCTACTCATTGGTAACCGTATGTGGCAGGTTGAGTTGCACGAGCCCTTAGTTACAACCTCCTGGTTAATATATTGGTTGGCACAAATAGTGGGGATGCTGTTTGTTTGGTTACTGGTAGCATTTTTAATTTCTGTTACAGGCACAAATGTTCAAATACGTGAGCAAGTTGCTAGGCAAACGCGCACATTACGCCAAGAAAAGCAAAAAGCTGATGAAGCGAGTCAAATAAAAAGCCAGTTTTTAGCGAATATGAGCCACGAAGTGCGCACGCCAATTAATGGTATTAAAGGCTTACACTACTTTGCGTTACAACAAAATGATTGGCAACAAGCCCGTACTTACATAGAGCAAGCTGATGGTGCGTTAGGGGTGTTACTTAGAGTATTAAATGACTTACTCGATTTTTCTAAAATGGAGGCAGGTAAACTTGATTTAATGCAAGAACCCGTTGATATAGGGCGCTTGGCTGAAGAGATAATTAACTTAATACAATTTGAAGTAAGTGTTAAGTCGTTAGAAATAAAGCTAGATTACGATAAAAATACAAACTTGATGATTAACACCGATGCTATTCGTTTAAAGCAAGTGCTACTAAATTTACTCAATAATGCGGTTAAATTTACTGCTCAAGGGAGTATTACACTGAAAATTTGGCAATCGAAAACCATGACCTATTTAAGTGTAAGCGATACAGGTATTGGTATTAGTAAAGAGGCACAAAAGAAATTATTTAGGCCTTTTGCTCAAGCAGATAACTCTACGTCACGCCAATATGGCGGTACAGGGTTGGGCCTCAGTATTTGTAAAAAGCTAGTTGAGCTTATGGGTGGCGCTATAGATTTAAAAAGCACTGCAGGGCAAGGTTCAACATTTACCTTTAGTTTACCGCTTAACTCCCCTTTACCTAAAGTAGAGAAAAGTGAGCAAAGCTTTAGTGACGTGGATATAGAAAACGTATCATTTGCGAACAGCGCAGTACTTTTAGTTGAGGATAACCCGTTAAACCAACATGTAGCCACTGCCATTTTAAAAACCAAAGGGTGTGTTGCTGATATTGCTAATGATGGCTTTGCCGCAATTGAAATGTTAACTGAAAAAAGTTACGACATTGTCCTTATGGACATTCAAATGCCCAAAATGGACGGCTTACAAGCAACCAAGGTAATACGTAATGAGCTAGGCTTATTAGATTTGCCTATTATAGGTTTATCGGCTAATGCCCATGATGACGATGTTAAAAAAGCGCTTGCCTGTGGAATGAATAGCTATATAACGAAACCAATAGATGCGAATATTTTGTTTAAAGCTCTTTGGCATTATTTAGCGGCGATAGAAAAATAAAATCATCTGCTTTTTTGCATAAAAAGCAGACATATGGCCTCAAAAGTATATTTTAAATAAACTAGACTTGAATTATTACTATAGCTGCGTATTATGCGCGCAATTTTAACCTAACTGAGTTGCTACTATGATCAATAGAAAACTACCTTTGCTAGATATTCATCGCCATTTAGATGGTAATGTACGAGCGCAAACCATATTAGAACTTGGTCGTCAGTTTAATATAACTTTGCCTGCTGATAACGTTGCAGCACTTATCCCTCATGTACAAGTCATTGATCCTGAGCCAAACCTGATGGCATTTTTACAAAAATTAGATTGGGGTGTAACTGTATTAGGTGACTACGATGCTTGTAGACGTATAGCGATTGAAAATATTGAAGATGCACAAGCCCAAGGGCTTGATTATGTTGAGCTGCGCTTTAGCCCCTACTACATGGCACAAAGCCAAGGTTTACACCCTCAAGGTGTGGTTGAGGCGGTAATAGATGGCATTAAGTCGGCAACCAAAGGCGCTAATGTAAAAGCTAATTTAATTGGTATTTTATCACGCACTTATGGCGTAAAAGTTTGCCAACAAGAGCTTGATGCCTTACTCGCTTTTAAAGACGATTTAGTGGCTGTAGATTTAGCCGGTGATGAAATTGGTTTTCCGGGTGAGTTATTTGTAGAGCATTTTAAGCAAGTACACGACGCATACTTAGCAGCAACAATTCATGCCGGTGAAGCACTAGGTGCACCAAGTATTTGGCAAGCAATTAACGAGCTAGGTGCGAGCCGTATAGGCCATGGCGTTAAAGCAATTGAAGATATTGAATTAATGAACTATCTGCGCGATAAGCGTATTGGTATTGAGTCGTGCTTAACTAGTAATATACAAACCAGTACCGTAAATGATTTAGCTCAGCATCCGCTAAAACAGTTTTTAGATCATGGTATTTTGGCTTGTATTAATACCGATGATCCAGCGGTTGAAGGTATTGAAATTGAACACGAATACTTAGTGGCAGCGCCACAAGCTGGTTTATCACAAGCCGATATAGAAAAAGCGCAAGCTAATGCGCTTGAAATAGCCTACTTAAGTTACAGCGATAAAAAAGCACTGCTAACAATGGCAAGTACGCGCTAATTTAATATTATTAGTATAAAAAATGCCGCTATTAATAGCGGCATTTTTGTATCTAAGTAACCAGAGTTCAGGTGAAGTATTTATAAATTAGTGTTTTTAGTGTGTTTGACAAGCTAGGTAGTTATCGTAAAGGGCTTTGAGAATATCGGCTCTGCTGATCATTCCTATTACTTTTTCGCCGTCAACCACAGGGTAATTTTTCGGTTTACCGGGTCTCATTTGCTCAGCAAGTTCAATAATGTTGGTGTCGCCATTTACAGTCACGACTTCTGTTTGCATTAGTTGCGATACTTTCACCACCCCATCACAAAAATAACTGCTTTGCATGAGTGGTTTAAGCAGCTCTTGCTCAGAGATAAAGCCAACTAAAAATTTATTGCTATCGAATACTGGGGCACCAAGTAATTTAAATTTTTGCAGCTCTGCAATGGCAGTGGTCATTTCGGTATCTGGGGTAATGTTTGGCAACTTGTGTTGCATAAAGTCTTTTACTTTTGTATTTAGCATATGGGTCTCTCCCGCTGAATGTTCTATACAAAGTATGGTTTATAGATCGACTTTTAGGAAATTGTTTATGTTGATGATGTTGATAGATTTTAACTATTAATTATTTATTGTTATAAAAACAATTAAGGCACCTATTTAGATGCCTTAATATTTGAAATGAGAGCGTTAAGTGCAATTATTTAATAAATGCAAACGCATCTGCGTACATGTTTTCGCGAATAGCACCATGAGCAATAAAATCGTCACGAACTATGCCTATCATGTCAAAACGTCCAGCCATGTAAATATCGTAAGGCGCTAGCGATACTATATCTTGCATTACGGCTTTGTGTACATAACCGGTATGTCCTTGCCAATCAGCCGATGGGTTTTCTACTACCGGAATAAACTGAAAGTTTTTGTGGCTATCGGCCCACACTTGCATTTCGCGGTGTGCATAAAGTGCGGATTCTTCTCTTACGCCCCAGTATAATAATACCGGGCGGTCGCAGCTAATTTCAGCTAGGTGATCAGCCATTGATTTTGCATATGAAAACCCAGTACCGCCAGCAAGTAAAATAATTGGACGTTCACACTGTAAACGAAGTTGCGATATACCTAAGCCTGCTTCTATCTCTATTAGCTGCTTTTCGTTAAGTGCATTGCGTAAATGTTCAAGCGACTGCATTGCATATGTATCGGTTCCCGAAGCGCCAATATGTAACTCTATTTGATCGCATTGTGAAGGGCGGCTGGCAATCGAAAATGCACGCTTGTCATTTTCGCTCAATACAAGATGCATGTATTGGCCTGCTTCAAACGAAACCGGTTGTTGTGGTTTTAAAATTACTTTATGAACAAATTCTGTAAGTGGGCTGATAGCAACAACTTCAGCTTTTAATGTTTGCATTTTTTACCTTTTAGCAGCGCTTTTCATAGCAGATACGCAATAGAATGTGTTGATTCTAGCATATCTGCAGGGTTGTTTTATAGCCTATTGGTCTAGGATATTAGAGAATGTTGAGGCTCTGCCAAATGTCGTCTACGCGATCTTTGGTGGCTTTATCCATCTCAATCGGCTCGCCCCATTCACGGTTTGTTTCGCCAGGCCATTTGTTCGTTGCATCCATACCCATTTTAGAGCCAAGGCCAGAAACCGGTGACGCAAAATCTAAATAATCAATTGGTGTGTTTTCTATTAAAGTGGTGTCGCGAGCGGGGTCCATACGCGTAGTAATTGCCCAAATAACATCTTCCCAATCTCGGGCGTTAATATCGTCATCGCACACAATAACAAACTTGGTATACATAAATTGACGTAAGTAAGACCACACTCCCATCATTACGCGTTTTGCATGACCAGGATATTGTTTTTTCATGGTAACAATAGCCATGCGGTACGAGCAGCCTTCTGGTGGCAAGTAAAAATCAACAATTTCAGGGAATTGTTTTTGTAAAATAGGTACAAATACTTCGTTTAATGCCACCCCTAAAATAGCAGGCTCATCAGGCGGGCGGCCGGTAAAGGTACTGTGGTAAATAGGGTTTTTACGGTGGGTCATATGGGTTACTGTCATCACCGGAAAGTCATCAACTTCGTTATAATATCCAGTGTGATCGCCATACGGACCTTCAGGTGCCATTTCACCTGGCATTATGTAGCCTTCAAGTACTATTTCGGCGCTTGCGGGTACTTGTAAATCGTTTGATATTGATTTAACTACTTCAGTTTTACTGCCGCGCAGTAAGCCTGCAAAAGCGTACTCGCTTAATGTGTCGGGTACAGGGGTTACTGCACCTAATATAGTCGCCGGATCGGCGCCCAATGCCACAGATACCGGGTACGGTTGGCCTGGATTTTCTTTACACCATTCTTGAAAATCAAGCGCGCCGCCACGGTGAGACAACCAGCGCATAATAATTTTATTTTTGCCTAACAGTTGTTGGCGGTATATTCCTAAATTTTGGCGCTTTTTATAAGGCCCTTTAGTAACGGTAAGGCCCCAAGTAATTAACGGTGCAGCATCACCTGGCCAGCAATGTTGAATAGGCAGCTTAGTTAAATCGACCTCATCACCTTGTAAAATAACTTCTTGGCAGGGGGCTTTTTTTACTTCTTTTGCTGGCATATTAAGCACTTGTTTATAAACAGGTATTTGCCCTAGCGCTTCTTTAATGCCTTTTGGTGGCTCTGGTTCTTTTAAAAAAGCCAAAAGCTTGCCAACTTCACGTAATTCGCTTACATCTTCTTGGCCCATACCCATGGCAACACGCTTGGGTGTGCCAAATAAGTTAGCCAATACCGGAATATCGTAACCTTTAGGGTTTTCAAATAATAACGCAGGGCCTTTAGCACGTAATGTACGGTCGGCTATTTCGGTCATTTCAAGATACGGGTCGATTTCTTGAGTGATGCGTTTAAGCTCACCTCTTTTTTCAAGTAAATCGATAAAATCACGAAGATCTTTGTATTTCATTGTGGGCCGCTATTAAGCAATAAAGTTAAAAGTATTATACCCAAGTAACGTAAAATTGCATGCTCAGTTACTTAGCTATTAGCACTTGGAAAAATACAGTTACTTTGTATCACTAAACTTGCTTTATCACGGTTTAATTTTATTAGTTTTATTGTACTACCTACTGTTGTAGGCAGTGGTATTTTGTCCCTTCAATAATAAGCATGGCTTCGCTATCTTTACTCCAAAACAACACATTTTTATTTATGTATTTATTACCTGAGGCGCTTTTTTCTCGGCTAAGTTGATAAGTATTATTATTAAGTGTTAGTGCTGCTGTTTGCTCATTGATAACGCTAAGCGTGGCTTCTTTTTGATTACATAGATAACGAGTGTTAATTGTGGGCTCATTACAAGCAGATAAGCCTAATACACTTAATGCGATTATCAGCAGCGCTTTCATTTATATCTCCAGTGCAAACAGCAAGTAATTATCGATATTTGCGTATTAATTTTAATCAGCATAGCAAAGCAAAATTAACCGTTGGTGAAAATGCGGCTTTAAGTTATGTTAATAATATTATTTTTAAGCTAGGTATTTATATGGCAGGTACTAATCTTTTAACCTTATTAGACGACATTACTGTGCTACTAGATGACATTGCAACTATGAGTAAAGTTGCTACAAAAAAAACAGCGGGTGTATTAGGTGATGACTTAGCGCTTAATGCTCAACAAGTTACCGGTGTAGCTGCAGAGCGTGAGCTACCTGTGGTGTGGGCGGTAGCAAAAGGATCGTTTTTAAATAAAGCAATATTAGTACCTGCGGCGTTATTAATAAGTGTGTGGTTACCTTGGTTAATTACGCCTTTATTAATGTTAGGTGGATTATTTTTATGTTTTGAGGGCGCAGAAAAAGTATTTGCCAAGTTTTTGCCTCATGATGATAAAAGCGAAAGTGAGGGCGACAAATTAGACCTAGTAGAATACGAGAAGCAAAAAGTTAAAGGTGCGATTAGAACCGACTTTATACTTTCTGCTGAGATCATAGTAATTACGCTTGGCACAGTTGCAGCTGCTACATTAATAAATCAGGCATTGGTATTGTGTGTTATTGCCATAATTATGACTATTGGCGTTTATGGCTTAGTTGCAGGAATTGTGAAGCTTGATGATGCAGGTCTATATTTACTTAATCAATCTAAGCTATCGGCTAATAAATTTAAAGAAATACTAGGCAAAGGGTTGTTAGCGGCAGCACCACGGCTTATGCAGTTTTTAGCATTTGCGGGTACAGTTGCAATGTTTTTAGTGGGCGGCGGCATTTTAGTGCATGGCATTAAAGCTTTGCATCATATTCAAATAGCGGTAACCAATTATGGGCAAACAATTGTAGGTACTACAGGTGAAGTGCTGGCACCACTTATATTTGATGGCTTATTAGGTGTTATAGCAGGCTTAGTTGTTGTGCTTGGGCATTTAGCTTATTTAAAAATATTCAAAAAATAGCGCTAATTCACAGCTTACAATTATTGCCTGTTTAACAACCGTATAGTTAAATAAGCCCATACAGTTAAATGTGTATGGGCTGTATTAATTAAAAGCTAAATTGTGCTGCTAAGCGTACGCTCGCGCCTTCACCTATGGTTACATTATTTAAACCACCGCCTGCTAGGTAGTTTGTATCAAATAAGTTTTCAATATTTAGGCGTAAGTTAACGTCGGTATTGTTTAAGTTTATTTTATACGTTGCACCCACATCTACGCGGGTGTAGGCATCTTTAGTAACGGTATTGGCATTGTCGGCAAAGCGTTCGCCTTCGTAAAATGCACCTGCGTTTAATGCAATTACGTCGTTTAATTCATAACGCGTCCAAAGTGATGCAGACCATTTAGGGGCATCGGTAGGGCGCTTACCTTGCAATGTTGCGTCGCGCTCGTAGTTGGCATCTAAGTACATAGTTGATGCCATTACAAATAAGCGATCAGTTGCTGCACCTTGCGCCGCTAATTCAAAGCCTTTATGGCGCTGCTCGCCAGCTTGAGTAGTGATGCTGGTTATATTATCAACAGGGTTTACAAGATCTTCGCTCACTAAAGTACCTGTTTTGCTAATATCAAATAATGCGCCACTGAGCATTAATCGATCGTCAAACAGCTGCCATTTAATACCAATTTCTTTTTGCTCAGAGGTAATCGCATCGAGCTTCATGCCATTATTAACATCGTTTGTATTTACTAGCGTTTCGTTTTGCGGCTCAAAACCTTCAGAGTAACTAGCGTAAATAGTGGCCGAGGCATTAGGGTGATATAGCACACCCACTTTAGGAACAAACGATTCATTATTACTATTTTCTTTACTTTGCTTGTCGTAACGACCGCCTAAAGATAACTGCCATTCTGGTGAGAACGAAATGAGATCTTGCATGTAAATACCGTAATAGTCATAAGCAGATGAGCTAACAGTGTCATCTGTTTTATAGCTTATAGCTGGGCGAAATGGTTCGTTTTGCCCGGCGCTAAAGTCAAATGATTCGGCATTAGTTTTTAATTGGCCATAATAATAATCAAGCGAATTTGCGCCAATTAAAAATTGGTGCTGAATACCAAAGGTTTCAAATTCACCAATAAAGTCAACAAAGGCGGTTTTAAACTGCCAATCATCGAAGCGATCGTAAGGTTTTGAGGTGTAGCTATCACCTTCGATAAAGTTACTTGGTTTACGAGGTGCTGACTCAAAGCGTTGACGCTCAAATGTTTGCTCGTTGTAACCAAGTTTTACTTGCCAGTTTTCGGTTAAAAACACTTCTAGGTCAACACCTAGGTTTTCTACCGTTATATCGGTAAACGCCCAAGACATATCGCGAATTGTTTTATCGTCGCCAATTACATTGGCATTACTATCAATCCAGGCACCCGTATCTAAACCGGCTTCGTCATCTGTGCGGTCGTAATGTACGCGTACTAAGGCGTTATCGCTAATATCGTAATCAACAATTAATGCACCTAAAAAGCGATCGCGTTCACGGTTTTCACCATTTTGGTATTCACGCCAATAATCAACATCTTGCTTTACTAAAATACCGCGAGCACGTAAATCTTCCGACTCAGTAAGTGCACCGCCCGCATCCAGCATAAAGCGAGTTGAACCATGTTGATCAACATCGGCACTGGCTTTAAATAATGTTTGTGACGTGGGTTTTTTAGTGACCATATTAACCAAGCCACCAGGACCCGATTGGCCATATAAAATACTTGATGGGCCTTTAATAACTTCAACTTGTTGTAATATTTCGATAGGTTGTTGGTAGTGCGACCAGTGCTGATGGCCGTCACGCAAGTAACCTGTAGATGAACTCAGTTCAAACCCACGTAAATTAAATACTTCACGGTTACGTTGCTTTGAACCTGGCGTTAAGCTGGCATCGTTAGTAAGTACTTCACCTAACGTAGTTGCGAGTTGTTCATTTACTATGGTGTCGGTAATAACGGTAACCGACTGTGCGGTATCAAGTAACGAAGCTGACGTTCTCATTGCGCCATTAGCATTGTCTACTTTATAGTCATTAAAATAACTTCCTTTTACTTCTATATGTTCTATATCTGTTGCGTTTGCATAAACACTCGCAGTAGTACTTGCTAGCAGTGCGATAAAAAGTGGGCTTAGTTTCATTAGTTGTTTCCGGGTTGATAGTATTAATGCTGAGTTAATCTTAATGAAAACCAGTATCATTTGCAATGCCTTTTAGTGTGTTTTTTATAATGCTTAATGGTTGCCAATTAGGAATTCTGCTATTATTAGCAGCATATTGAGTGGGGCTTTTCCCCATGTTATTTTTTTGTATTGGGATTTACTGTGACCACAACTGCTTTTTCATCTTTGGCTTTACCTTCTGGGTTAGTTGATAACTTATCAACACTCGGCTACACCCACATGACACCTGTTCAGGCGCAAAGTTTACCGCCAGTACTGGCTGGAAAAGACATTATTGCTCAAGCAAAAACGGGGTCAGGTAAAACTGCGGCGTTTAGCTTAGGCGTATTGGCTAAATTAAACGTAAAACGTTTTCGCATTCAATCTTTAGTATTGTGCCCAACACGTGAGTTGGCAGAGCAAGTAGCTGTAGAAATGCGCAAATTAGCGCGTGGCATCCATAATATTAAAATACTTACTTTATGTGGTGGTGTATCAATTGGTCCACAAATTGGCTCACTTGAACATGGCGCACATATTATTGTTGGTACACCGGGGCGAGTTGACGATCATATTCGTAAAGGTACTTTGCGTTTAGATGATGTAGAAACGCTCGTACTAGATGAAGCCGACCAAATGCTAGATATGGGTTTTCAAGATACCTTAGATGCAATTATTGAGCGTATTCCTACTAACCGCCAAACATTACTATTTAGCGCTACGTTTCCACGTGCAATAGAAGCTGTTGCAAAGCGTGTGCTTAGCAATCCAGTAATGGTTAAGGTAGAAGAAGAGCAAGCTAAAAGCACTATTAAGCAATACTTCTATAAAATGGATAACAATAAACAACGTTACCCAACACTTAAATTATTGCTGCTTAAATTTACCCCGCAAAGCTGTGTCGTGTTTTGTAATACTAAAGTAGAAACACAGCAATTGTGTGATGATTTAGTTGATGAAGGCTTTAGTGCGGTATCTTTACATGGTGATTTAGAGCAGCGTGATCGTGAGCGTACGTTAATTCATTTTTCTAATAAAAGTGCATCAATACTAGTGGCAACCGATGTGGCCGCGCGTGGTTTAGACATTGACGATATGGATATGGTGATTAACTATCACTTAGCTCACGACACACAAACACATGTGCATCGTATTGGTCGTACCGGTCGAGCGGGTAAAAAGGGTATTGCATGCTCTATTTATGGTGAGGCAGAAGCATTTAAAATTGCACAAATTGGTGACCATTATGAGCGCGATGTGATCCCAGAGCCAATGCCATCGTTTAGCTTATTAGAAAAACCACCATACAAACCAGAAATGGTAACCTTAATGCTTGATTCTGGTAAAAAGCAAAAAGTACGCGCAGGTGATATTTTAGGTGCACTTACCGGTAAAGACGGTATTGCGGGGCGTCAAGTTGGTAAAATAAACGTACTCGACAACGTTGCGTTTGTTGCCGTAGAGCGTAATTCTTCAAAACCGGCACTGCGTAAATTAACCGAAGGCAATATTAAAGGCCGTAAAATACGCGCTCGTCGCCTTACGTGCTAATAGTGTATTGAATAACTAATTCAATAATTACTAATCTACTGAGCAGCTTGCCCTAAGCTGCTCATATTCACACTTTAACTGTTTAAATTTTTCTGCATTACCAACCGCTTTATCAGGGTGACACTGTAACGCCAGTTGCCGCCAACGCTTTTGTACTTCTTTTAGCGTGCTTTGCTGAGATAGTTGCCACTTTATTAATAGCTGTTTATGAGTGTCTAGATCTATTATTTGTGCAGATTTACTGTGTTTGGTAAAACGCTGCCAAAACTGGGTTAAAAGAGTATCGATTTCGGCGCTAGAGGTTTCAAAGTTTTGCCAATCAAGGTAGTAGTCTCGTAGCGGATCGGTATTTTTTATGAGGGTGTTACTGGCTGTGGTAATAAGTTGTATTTGTAAACCACTAATAAGGAGTTGCTGCTTAGGCATAATTTGCTGCTGTAGCTGATAAAGCGCGTTCATAATTAAAAAGTTACGTTTGAATAAATCACGATCAGGGGCAACATCAAGCGTGTTAATCATTTTACGTTGTTGTAATTCTGCTGCTAAAGTATGTACCATCCATACTTTCTTTTGCAAAAGTAACTCAAAAATCTCATCTATCAGTGGGTTAAGCATTGTTTACAATCTAGTTATTAGTGTATCTTGGGTAAATTATCATAGCTTTTGCTGCTAACCAAATTCCAAGGAAAATTATGCTGGATCAATTTAAGCGCCTATTATTTATTTGCTTTATTATTGTACTGGGCATTTTTTCTCAAAAAGGTAATGCACAGCAACAAACAATACTTTTTGAACAATTTAAACTGACCAATGAATGGTCAGAAAAACAACTGTTAGCAACCGAGTTACTTACTACACAACTTTCAAACCAACAAGTAGTTGTTATTTATTCTAGTCTAGCTGAGCTTGCATTTGAGCAAACTAATTATACTCAAGCATTACATTACTATCAGCTACTAGAGCAAGAAAGTACATTTGAAAAATTGCCAGAGTTACACTTTAGAGCAGTTAAAATGCAAGGTGTAGTACAATATTTTCAAGGTTTATTGCAACAAGCCATTATTAATTATAACCGCGCTTTAAACTTAGCTGTCCACTTAAAGAGCCCATTAAAACAAGCTAATTTATTAAGTAATATTGGTTTGGCATATTTTAATATGCATAGCTTAGACCTTGCTTTAGATTATTATCAACAAGCAAAAGCCCTTTATGAAAAAGAAGGAAGCGCAAAAGACAAGGCTGATATACTTCATAATATTGCCGGAATATACATTCGTTTATCTCGTTATGATTCGGCACGAGAAATCTACCGTGAAGTGCTAGATGTGTTTCAGCAGCTAGGCGATGAAGAAGGTATAGCTCGTGTTCATGGCAACATGGGAGTTGCCTATACTGAGTCTGGTCAGAATCAATTAGCACTACATTATTACCAATTAGCTTTACGCTATTATAAAAGTATAAAAGATGCTTATCAATTGTCAGTTCAGCATACTAACTTAGCAAATATAAACTTAAAATTAGATGAACTGGATGCAGCTTTGTATCATGCTAAGGCCGCTCAAAAATATGCTCAGCAAATTGATAATCAATCATTACTGTTAGCTTCGTTACAAGTTTTAGCGAAAGTGCAATTAGTGATGGGTGATATAGATACCGCTAAACAAAACTTAGAACAATCAATAATACTGGCCAATCAATATAAAGATCAATTACGCGTGAAAGATGGCTTAGGTTTAGAGGCATTATTAAGTGCGGGGGCCGGCGATTACAGGCGAGCGATTCAGTTATATCAACAATTTGAAGACTATCAACGTAGCATGACCAGCGAAGAAGTTATGAAGGCGCTAAGCGCATTTCAGTCTCAGTTCCAGTCAAATCAGTTAAATCAAGAAATTAATCAGCTTAAGCAAGAACGTAGCTTACAAGAATTAAAAATTGCAAAACGTTCACAGTTAACTATTTTGCTTAGCATTGTGGCAATTCTTATTTTAATTACAGTTATTGCAATTTATCGTCGCAGAATAGAAAGTAATGCAAAATTACAATTAACAGAGCAAGTAGAGCAACGCACGTTAGAATTACAAACAGTGGCGCAAGAGTTGCGCGAAGCAAACGATGTTAAAAGTCAGTTTTTAGCAAATATAAGTCATGAAATTCGCACCCCACTCACCGCTATTTTAAGCCAAACCGACGACTTAATTAATGGTTTGTATGATCCTGAGCAGTTACAAGATGAGCTCAAAGTTATTCAGCGTCAAAGCGATCATTTAAAAAGTTTAATTAATGATGTGCTCGATTTAAGTAAAATAGAAGCAAATCGATTGGAGCTGTCTATTTCTTGTTTTGATATTGTACAAGTGCTGAATGACATACATGGGATGTTTAGCGTACAAGCAAAAGCTAAAAACTTATCTTTGGTATTTGACAACCAACTCGGTGATGAACTGTATACCAGGCTTGATTTAACTCGAGTAAAGCAAATATTAATAAACCTGTGTGCTAATGCAATTAAATTTACTCACAGTGGCCAAGTTACGATTGTGGCCAATAATACCGATCAAGGGCTAGTGCTCACGGTAAAAGATACCGGAATAGGTATGAATACAGCGCAGCTAAAGCTTATTTTTGAATGTTTTAGCCAAGCAGATAATAGTATTAGCCGTCGTTTTGGTGGTACTGGTTTGGGACTTAGTTTGTCACAACAACTAGCTGCCATGATGGGAGGATATATTAGTGTGCAAAGCGAATTTAAAAAAGGCAGTCAATTCTCATTCTTTGTACCGTGCGTACCAGTAGATAAAAGCGAATGTGCAGTTACAGCTAAAGACAATATAAATGGTGACTATAAAGCGCTAAGCGCTAAAGTGTTACTTGCTGAGGATCATGACGATAATCGCAGATTAATAAGCCGTTATTTACGCGCCATGGGGCTTGACGTTATTGCAGTTGAAAATGGCGAGCAAGCTGTAGAGCAATGTTTAAAAGAGTATCCTGATTTTGTGCTGTTGGACATTCAAATGCCTATTATGGATGGCATTACTGCTTTTGAGTTGCTCAGGCAGTGCGGTTATGAGCAGCCAATATTTGCCTTAACGGCCAATGCAATGAGCCATGAGATCGAGCAGTATTTAGCACTTGGTTTTACTGATTACTTAGCTAAACCAATTGATAAAGAGAAGTTTTATAGCACTATAGCTGAGCATCTCGCATCAATAAAAAATGAGCAAAACAGCACAAGCGTAAATATAGATATGAGTGACTTAGTGACTAGTTTCAAACAAAGCTTATCAATAGAAAGTGAGTTAATTAGCCAACACTTTAATAGTGGCGACTTTGTTGCGTTACAAAAAGATAGCCATCGTATTTTAGGGGCAGCACAAATGTTTAAGTTGTGCGATATTGCAGACGCTGCAAAAGCGTTAGATGATGCGTGTAAAAGCCCAGAAGAAGTACAAAATATTGCAGTGTTAGTTGATAAACTACAAGCCTTATTTTTGCACTACAAAGAGCATGGTTAAAGCGGTACAGCGCTACTTTTTTGCAGGCAAATAAAAACGCCTAATAATTGATATTCAATTGTTAGGCGTTTTTTTATAAGCTTTAAAACTTATATGGAATTACTGGCGTTTCATCGAATCAAAAAACTCATCGTTGGTTTTGCTCATCGATAATTTATCAATTAAAAATTCCATTGCGTCAATTTCTGACATGTCATGAACAATTTTACGCAAAATCCACAGCTTTTGTAGCTCATCTGGTTTTGTGAGTAACTCTTCACGACGAGTGCCTGAACGGTTAAAGTCGATAGCTGGGAATACACGTCGTTCCGCAATTTTACGGTTAAGATGTAGTTCCATGTTACCAGTACCTTTAAACTCTTCGTAGATAACTTCATCCATTTTAGAGCCGGTATCAATAAGCGCAGTAGCAATAATTGTTAAGCTGCCGCCTTCTTCAACATTACGTGCAGCACCAAAAAAACGTTTCGGTTTATGGAGTGCGTTTGCATCAACACCACCGGTAAGTACTTTACCAGATGATGGAATAACGGTGTTGTAAGCACGGGCTAAACGTGTGATTGAGTCAAGTAAGATAACAACATCTTTTTTATGCTCTACTAAACGTTTTGCTTTTTCGATAACCATTTCGGCTACTTGTACGTGGCGAGAAGCAGGTTCATCAAATGTTGATGCAATTACTTCGCCTTTTACAAGACGCTGCATTTCGGTTACTTCTTCCGGACGCTCATCAATTAGTAATACCATTAATGTTGCATCTGGGTGATTGTGAGTAATCGATTGCGCAATATTTTGTAGTAGCATGGTTTTACCCGCTTTTGGCGGTGCTACTAATAAACCACGTTGACCACGACCAATAGGAGAGGCTAAATCAAGTACTCGGGCTGTAATATCTTCTTTACTACCGTTACCGCGTTCCATACGAAAACGTTCGTTTGCATGCAGTGGTGTTAGGTTTTCAAAAAGAATTTTAGTGCGAGAGTTTTCAGGTTTATCAAAGTTAACTTCATTTACTTTAAGTAAAGCAAAGTAACGCTCACCGTCTTTAGGTGGACGAATAAGGCCTGAGATTGAATCGCCAGTACGCATACTAAAACGGCGAATCTGGCTAGGTGAAACATAAATGTCATCTGGGCCAGCTAAGTAAGAGGCTTCTGATGATCTTAAAAAGCCAAAACCATCTTGCAAAATTTCTAATACACCGCCACCGAAGATATTCTCTCCGCCTTTGGCGTGTGATTTTAAAATAGCAAAAATGATATCTTGCTTTCTTAAGCGGGCTACGTTTTCGAGCCCCATGGACTCAGCTAAGTCTACAAGCTCTTTTATAGATTTGTCTTTTAGTTCGCGTAAATGCATATTGGTGGGTTCTTTATTACAGTTGTCATACTCAAAATCGCTTTGTTTGATCGTTGAGTGAGGTTTGTTGAATATAACTAAGGATTAGTTGGCTTTATAAACTAGCAGCTCATTGACACAGCGTCCAGTGTTTATACAAAAAAATAATAAAAAAAGGGCATTAAGCCCTTTTTTTATTGTTTAAATTTAAAGATTGTTTTCTAAAAACTCGATTAATTGAGTTTTTGAAAGTGCGCCAACTTTAGTTGCAGCAACTTGGCCATCTTTAAAAAGAAGTAATGTAGGGATACCACGAATACCAAATTTAGGCGGTGTACCCGCATTTTGATCGATATTAAGTTTAGCTATGGTAACGCGACCATCAAATTCCTCAGCAACTTCACTAAGGATAGGGGCGATCATTTTACAAGGTCCGCACCACTCAGCCCAAAAGTCTACTAGTACAGGCTTGTCTGATTGTAATACGTCAGCTTCAAAGCTATCGTCAGTAATTTGGATTATTTTCTCGCTCATTGCGCTCTCCGGTTTAGTTAGGCGAAATATTTAGTGCGTATTTAAACACTCTTGTTTCTTATTGCAAGTTTAAACGTTATGCTTAAACGCTATGACTAAGACACATTTGACCGATAAAAAGTTTTCAGACTTTGCTATTGCACCGGAAGTGGTTGCCGGTTTAACCGAAAGTGGGTTTGAATATTGCACACCCATTCAAGCTAAATGCCTACCTTTTATTTGTGAGGGTCGCGATATCGCAGGCCAAGCACAAACAGGTACAGGCAAAACGTTGGCGTTTTTAACTGCCACGTGCCATCGGTTATTACAATCTAGCAAAGCCCCTAGTAAACATCCAAGAGCCCTGATCATGGCCCCTACAAGGGAGCTGGCGATTCAGATACACAAAGATGCAAAAATTTTAGCGCCGCACTGTAATCTTAACTTAGGTTTAGTATATGGTGGCGAAGATTACGAAAAACAACGTGCACAACTAGAAAAAGGCGTTGATATTTTAATTGGTACTACAGGTCGTTTAATTGATCTGTATAAGCAAGGCTGTTACACCCTTAATGAAATTGAGGTAGTCGTGCTTGACGAAGCAGATCGTATGTTTGATTTGGGCTTTATCAAAGATATTCGTTATATGTTCCACCGTATGCCAGATACATCAAAGCGTTTAAATTTATTATTCTCTGCAACGCTATCGTATCGTGTACAAGAACTTGCGTTTGAACATATGACCAATCCTGAGCACGTACAAATTGAACCAGACGTAAAAACCGGTAAACGCATTCAAGAAGAGCTATTTCATCCTTCACAAGAAGATAAAATTAAGCTGCTGCTGACGTTAATTGAAGAAGAGTGGCCTGAAAAAGCCATTATCTTTGCTAACACTAAGCATAGTTGTGAAACCGTATATGCCTGGTTAAAAGCCGATGGACATCGGGTTGGCATGCTTACCGGTGACGTAAATCAGAAAAAACGTCAATCAATTTTAGCTGAGTTTAGTAAAGGCGACTTAGACTTTTTAGTGGCAACAGATGTTGCAGCACGTGGTCTACATATTCCTGAAGTAAGCCATGTATTTAATTTTGATTTACCAGATGATTGCGAAGATTACGTACACCGTATTGGCCGTACAGCCCGCGCTGGCGCGTCTGGTCACGCTATTAGTTTTGCATGCGAACAATATGCTTATAACTTGCATGAAATTGAAGAGTATATAGATCACAGTATTCCTTTATCACATTACGATAAAACAGCATTACTGGATGATTTAACTAAACCTACTATTCATAGAAAGCGTAACTTTTCTACAGGCCCACGTAATCGCAGTAACAACAGCGGACGTCGCCCAAATAATAGTTATCAAAAAGGACGGTCATAAACGACCGTTAGTTTAACTGTAATAGTAATTAGAGGTTTTTGAACGGTGGGGCAACTTAAACCGCAAAAAAATGTATATGCAGTTATTGATTTAGGTTCAAATAGCTTTCATATGCTTATTGCTAAATCAATAGCTGGCGGCCTGCAAACCATAGGTCGTGTTAAACGCAAAGTAAGGTTAGCTGCAGGGCTTGATATAGACAATGTATTAAGCTCAGAAGCAATGCATAGAGGATGGGAGTGCCTAGCGTTATTTGCTGAGCGCTTACAAGACATCCCTAAACAAAATATCACTATAGTTGCCACCGCCACATTACGTTTAGCTAGTAATGCTGATGTATTTAAAGCGCAAGCAGAAAAAATCCTCGGTCATAAAGTTAATGTCATTAGCGGCGAACTAGAAGCGCGCACTATATATAAAGGCGTTGCTCATACCTCATCTTGTACCGGTAGTCAGCTTGTTATCGATATTGGTGGTGCTAGCACTGAAGTGATTATTGGTAAGAACTTTGATGCATTACTTTACAAAAGCCTGAACATCGGGTGTGTTACCTACCTAGAGCGCTATTTTAAAGATTGCAAATTAAGCAATGCAAACTTTAACACCGCAATAAAAGCCGCACGTACTGTCATTGATGAAATTGCATCAGAGTATAAAGTTAAAGGCTGGCAAATAGCCTCAGGTGCTTCGGGTACAGTACAAGCAATTCAAGAAATCATGATAGCGCAAAACCTAGATGAGCTATTAACCCTTGAAAAACTCTACACTATCAAAAAGCAATCAATCGCTTATAAAACGATTGCCGCATTAGACCTACCAGGGCTAAGTGAAGATCGCCGTTTAGTCTTTGTATCAGGGCTTGCCATTTTAATTGCATTATTTGAATCGCTCGAGATCGAAAAAATGGGATTAGCAGGTGGAGCACTGCGTGAGGGTGTTTTATACAGCATGCTACCAGAGCTGCATAATAGCGATATTCGTAAACGTACAATCGATGGCTTTATCGATCGTTACCATGTTGATCAAAAGCAAGCTAGCCGCGTCGCCAGTCTCGTATTAAACTTAGCATCAGAAGTAAATGAAAGCTGGCCAATAAAAGCACTTAATGGGTTGCCTTTATTAACGGCAGTTGCACAGCTTCATGAAATTGGTTTATTGATAGAGTATAAGCAGTATCACAAACACAGTGCTTATATTTTAAAAAATACTGAAATGCCAGGTTTTTCGCAGTCAGAGCATAAAGTCATTGTTGCGGTAGCTAAAGGGCATCGCTCTGATCTTCAAAAAGGCTATTTTGATTCTCTTGGTGCAAATAGTGTACTTGCGCAGTATTTAGTAAGACTAATACGTATAGCTGTCATTTTATGTATGCGTCGCCAAGATGATGTACTCCCTGAGTTTGCGATAACTGTTAAAGACGATGTCTTAAATCTGCAGTTTGAAAATGACTGGTTGAAAAACCATCCATTAATGGCAAGCGAGCTGCAACAAGAATCTAAGCAGCAAGCGAAACTTGGCTGGAAGCTCATAGTAAATTAACTAAACAGGCCCATAAGGGCCTTTTTAGTGTTTAAAATAACCACTTGGTTTAAATATCAAGCGAACAGCGTTTTATTTTAAGTTTTCTTTAAAAAACGCTTGCGTAAAACTGGCTGCGCCCTATAATGCGACCCCACTGAGACGGCAGACAGCAACGCTTAGCGAGGCAAGAGTCAATCAGTGAGTCGAGTAAAACTTAAATTTAGATTTTTATAAAGTTTACATTTAAGTGTTGACAAAAAAATAGGAAAGCGTAATATGCGCAGCCCTAGCGAAATAAAGTTTTACTTTATTGCCGCAACGTTCTTTAACAATATAAAGCAATCATCTGTGTGGGCACTCGTACAGATTGAGTTCTAACAGCCAAGCTTAGTTCGCTAAGTAAGGCAAACAAATTAGAGTCTCAATTGAAAACTGAGTGACCAACAGAAGTAACTTATTTATAAGTTGCTTCGGCACAGTCAATTCAATATCGAAAGATATTAAAAAAAATTCAGAATTCATTGAGCTGTCGAAAGACATAAAACTTTTTAATTGAAGAGTTTGATCATGGCTCAGATTGAACG
>NZ_JAATTW010000099.1:0-2221 GCF_013414205.1 Pseudoalteromonas sp. MIP2626 | reverse complement strand
TACAACGTTCAATGCGAGGATCTGTAATTGAATTAAAATGTTTCAGAAAAGTAGTGCTCATATTTATGCGACCAAGTTATTATTATGCCTTGATCTGATCACTACTTGCTCTATAAGTTCAATTTATAATGATCTTGCCGTGACTAAAGGCACGTGGCTTTAATGGCTTATTTTTAGATACCCTTGATAGCTACCAGCTATTAGACAAAAAACATAATAAAGAAGTGCCTAATCGCGTATACCGCGAGCTCAACCCACAACTGCAAGAGCAAGTAGAAGGAAAAGGCGGCTTTAAAGGCGAAATAATTCAAGAAATACAACCTAAACTACATGAGCTAGATTTAGGTAAAGGTTTTAGTATGGCTAGATTATTGGCGCTACTTAGTGGTAATTTTCTGTATTTAATCGCGCTTATTTTCACGGTATTATTAGCCTACTCTTTCATCGATATTTATCGTTATATTGATAGCGCAAATATCAATTCAATAGAGCAAGCACTTAATAATCGTCATATTTCACCTATCAGCGAGCTAGTAATGGCAAGCGTACACTTATTACTGATAGGTGTATTAATTAAAGCCTTTGCTCAGCTATTAAGTAGCAATGCACATTTGTTTTTTGCTGAAATGCAATTTGAATCACTTCTGGTCTATTTTAAATGTGAAGGTACATTTACTGAGTCTAAAATATCAACCGGTACAGGTATTCACGACAGCACTCGCTCTGAAAACACCTTAGTACGTAGCAGCATTACCCCTTGGGTTATTGTTTCGCGAATAGTAACCACCACTTTTGCAGCAACAGGTATGAAAAATCTTGAGCATCCACGCCATATTATGGAAATGCACAAAGACGAAGGTCAGTTACAAGCAATTAAAAACGATGTGATTGCGTTCTTAAAAGATCGTGAGTCAATAGCCTCAATTACCAGTGAGCGTGATTTAGGTAACGCGTCGCAAATTCATCAGCTTAATCAGCAAACACGCGCTATGCCAACACAACAAAGCGCAATTACAAAAAATGATGAAGAAGCCGCCGGCTTTATCAGACAACAAGATGATTTAGCCTCAGAAACCAAGTCATAACACGGTAACTTAATTATATATCAATGCCACTGGCAATCAGTGGCATTTTTAACAGTAACTATACCTTTTTAAACCCCAGTTAACTTTGCTCACTTTAATGTCATGCTGTTCTAAATTAAACCTTGTAACAACACACAAAGCCCTTGCTTTATGCGCTAAAACGCAAATAATAAAGCAATCTATAATTGGGTAAGAATGAGAGAATGAGCTACATACTAACCACACAATGCGCCGATGATGTAGGGCTAATAGCCAAAATCACCGGGCTTTGCCACCAGCATAATTTAAATATTACACGTAATAATGAATTTGTAGACAAAGACGCTAAACGCTTTTTTATGCGTACAGAGCTCACTGGTGAGCCACAAAGTAACTTTTTACCACTACTACGCGAAATACTACCTGCAGATGCTAAAGTGGCTTTACACAATGGTACAAAAACCAAAGTTGTGTTACTTGCTACTAAAGAAGCACATTGCTTAGGTGGCGTATTATTAAAGCAATTCGAACAAGCGCTAAATATTGAAGTGCAAGCCGTTATAGCAAACTACCCTATTTTAGAGCCGCTTGCTAAAGGGCTTAATGTCCCTTTTCATGTTATCTCTCATGAGGGATTAACGCGCAGCGAGCACGATCAACAAGTAGGCGATTTAATTGCCAGCTATAACCCTGACATTATTGGTTTAGCTAAATATATGCGTATTTTAAGCCCTGAGTTTGTACAACGCTTTGAGGGCAAAATTATTAATATTCATCACTCGTTCTTACCCGCTTTTATTGGTGCAAAACCTTATCACCAAGCATTTGAACGTGGCGTAAAAATCATTGGAGCCACAGCTCACTTTGTCAATAACGAGTTAGACGAAGGGCCTATTATTTTGCAAGATGTTACGCCTGTAACCCACGCAGAAACTGCAAAAATGATGGCCAATATGGGTAAAGATGTAGAAAAAACAGTATTTTGTAAAGCGCTACAACTTGCCTCTGAGCATAAGCTATTTATTAACGGTAATAAAACCGTGGTGTTTTCGTAAAACAAAAATGCCAGCAAATTATGGTTAATGCAGATCGTTTAAGCTAATTGAACGATCTTTCAGAGGCTTCATAATAGGCTACAACAGAAGTTGTGGCCTATT
>NZ_JAATTW010000098.1:0-2439 GCF_013414205.1 Pseudoalteromonas sp. MIP2626 | reverse complement strand
TAGAATGTTGAACGCGATTTGTCGCGCACCAACGGACGAATTACTGACTACTTTATAATGCGGTACTAGCTCAGTTGGTAGAGCGCGACCTTGCCAAGGTCGAGGTCACGAGTTCGAGCCTCGTGTACCGCTCCAATCTTTTATATCTATCAAAAATATCCCAAACAAAAAGCCATAAAAATTTCTTATTTTAAATACAATCTTTCTCTATCTAATTTCATATGCAGTGAACTACCCAGCGACTAAAGAACACTTAGTTTTCTCGCTATGCGTTCGATAAAAAATTGCGTTAAAGCCTTTAGTAATTAGCAACGATAGTTACTCGCGAAGGACAAGTTCTTTACCAATAAAGTGATGTGTTTTTACTGTGGTAATTAATGGGCATGCGGCGGGAGTGCAGTTTAAGTGTTGAAGAGGCGACTTGTTAAAACAACTCGCCCTGAATGGTTGCTACAATTCGCCTAGTACCACCTCTGTCTCGATGCTCACCTAAATAAACACCTTGCCATGTACCTAAAGCTAAATAGCCATTTGTAATAGGGATGCTTAACTCACAGCCTAAAATACTGGTTTTTATATGAGCTGGCATGTCGTCGTCACCTTCATAATCGTGACGATAATAGGGTTGGCACTGCGGAACAAATTCATTAAAGTGGCTCTCCATATCCATACGTACAGTAGGGTCGGCATTTTCATTAATGGTTAGGCTAGCTGAAGTGTGTTGAATAAATAAGTGCAGTAAACCCACCTTATAATTTGTGAGTTCGGGAATTTGAATGAGTATTTCGTTATCAATTAAATGAAAACCTCGGATACGAGGTTTTAAAGTAATGACTTTTTGTTGCCAACTCATAACTTATCGAAACTCACTTCAATATTGGCGTTACCCGCATCGCAGGTAAATGGCATGAGTATTTTTTTACCTTGGCTTTTATGGGTAATAGTATGGTCTTTACCAGATACAACAATTGGAGTTGCCATATCAAAGTCGAAACCTTTTTGACCCAATAAGTTTTTAGCGCCACCTGTAACCATGTTAGTAATTTCGCCTACCATGTCGGTCACTTCTTCATTTATACTATCTGGACGTTCGCCAAGCATACGTTCCATGATGGTAAGTGCTAACTGCTCATCAAAAGTTATTGAAAAAGAGCCTCGTGTTTGCGGGCCAACCATTCCGATCAGGCCTGATACATCACCACAAGCTTTCTCATCAGTTTTAATTCGTGGCTTACCTGGCTTTAATTGTGTTTGAGCCATTGTACTTAATACATTGATTAAAGAAGATAAAAAAGGGTTGATGAACTCTACATTCATATAATTTACTCTTAAATTAGTGCTAAAAAATAGCTATATAAAATATTTATATCGCTACTAAAACTATGCAGCTCTGCAAGACTCACACCTTCCATGTGCTTCTATTGTTTGCGCCGATACAACAAACCCACCTTCCGCAGCTAAACTATTTAGCTCATGCGAAATAACGGTTGAATGCAGTTCTTTAACAAATCCACAGGTATCGCAAATTAATAACTGTACAGGATGAATATGATCAAAATGATGGCACAACATAAATGCATTGGTGCTTTCAATTTTATGAATAAAACCAAGCTCAGCCAAAAAATCTAATGCACGGTATATCGTGGCAGGTTTAGCGCCAGTTTCTGTTACTTTTAATTGCTCGAGCAAATCATACGCGCCCACACCACCTTGCGCACTTGCAAGTAAACGAAATACCTTTTCACGGATAGGTGTAAATCGCGCACCACGGTTGTCACATACTTGTTTTGCTTTACTTACGAGTGATTCTATATTCATCGTTCTCTTATCCTTATGCTACCTTGATATAATATCACACTGTATTTAAGTTGCAGTGTTTAAATTAAACGCGTTTGTTAAAGCTATTCACTAAGGCGTGTTTATCTTTAGAGGTTAAATTAATAGTAGCGAGTTTGGTTTTAGGGAGGGCAGTACTTATTGTATAGTGTCGCTATTTTCCATTAATAAGCGATAACGCTTGTTTGGATATTTGCTTGTAGTAAATGAGCAAGTAAATAATACCTATGTAGTAGCTTCAGTACTATATAGTAAAATAATGAAGGCCATTAGTTTTAAACTACATTAAAAGTACATTGGCTTTCTCTAATTTCTAATTACTCAGGTTATTACTTATAAAGAATTGCATGACTTTTAGTTTTGTTTACTATTTGTGCATGCTTAATATGCGTAGCGTAATAAGCACACTTTATTTACCCAAACAATCGAGTGGTGCTTAAATTATGCACTGCTCAATACCAGCTTAGAATGTAAAACCAAGTCGAGTTACCCAAAATACAGATGGTTTAGTATTGTTTTTAATCGTTTGGTTTAAATATCAAGCGAACAGCGTTTTATTTTAAGTTTTCTTTAAAAAACGCTTGCGTAAAACTGGCTGCGCCC
>NZ_JAATTW010000097.1:0-2530 GCF_013414205.1 Pseudoalteromonas sp. MIP2626 | reverse complement strand
ATTCCGGTTTTATCGTGAACACTTTTGACTGATTTTCCGGAATCGGTGTTCACACCAAACCAGTACAATTTCAACGCATTGATTATTAATTACTTTGTTAAGCTATTTCCTTTTTGTATTACTGAGGAAGGGATATGGCGACTAAGAGGATCACAATGCGTAAAATTCGAGAAGTGTTGAGGCTACATTTTGCTGCCCAACTCAGTGTCAGAAAAATAAGTGCCAGCACTAAGATCAGTGTCGGTGGTATTCAAAAACTACTCACTAAAGCCAGAGCTTTATCGTTAAGTTGGCCACTGCCCGACGAGCTTGATGATTCTGTGCTTGCTAGTCAGTTCTATCCTCGCGCCGACACTCGGCCATCCCAGCGATTTGAAGTGCCAGATTGGCCAGCCATTCGAAAAGAATTAACGGGCAAAGGCGTCACCAAGAACTTACTCTGGGAAGAATATACTCAGCAATATCCGAATCGTTGTTACAGCTATTCTCAGTTCTGCGATCGCTATATGACCTGGCTTAAAAAGCAAAAACGTTCGATGCGACAAGTGCATAAAGCAGGAGAAAAACTCTTTGTCGATTATGCGGGTCAAACGATGCCCATTGTTTGTAATGCGACGGGTGAAGTGAAGTTCGCCCAGATATTCGTGGCGGTGATGGGCGCATCAAATTATACATTTTGTGAAGCAACCTGGAGCCAAAGTCTACCCGACTGGATCGGCAGTCACGTGCGAGCATTTGAATTTATCGGCGGTATACCTGACATGGTTATCCCCGATAATTTACGCAGTGGTGTCAGTAAAGCGTGTCGCTACGACCCTGATGTTAACCCGAGTTATCAGCAATTGGCCGCGCATTATGGCACCGTGATTGTGCCTGCTCGTCCCAGAAAACCACAAGATAAAGCCAAGGCCGAAGTGGGCGTGCAAATCATTGAACGCTGGATACTCGCCAAGTTACGACACCAAACCTTTTTCTCATTAGCTGAGCTAAACCATTGCATCAAAGCCTTACTGCTTGAGGTCAATAATAAGCCCTTTAAGCAACTGAGTGGGACACGACAATCATGGTTCGAGTCAATCGACAAACCCGCCCTCGCGCCCATGCCCAAACTAGCTTATCAATTCACGGATATTAAACACGTCAAAGTGAATATTGATTATCACGTTCAGTATGATAACCATCTTTACTCGGTACCCCATCACTTGGTGGGTGAAAAGCTTGAACTTCATGCCAAAGACAACTTGATTGAGGCTTATTTCAAGCATAAACGCATCACCAGTCACCCGAGAAAATATCATCCGGGCATGACCACCACATCCGAGCACATGCCTGTAAAGCATGAGAAGCATCATAAATGGTCACCAGGGCGTTTAATGAATTGGGCGAAAGATATTGGAGATGACGTTTTGCTCTGGGTGAAAGCACAATTGGCACAGAAACAACATGAAGAACAAGCGTATCGTGTGTGCTTAGGCTTACTCAACCTATCAAGAAGCTATCCCGCCGATCGGCTCAATAACGCCTGTGCGATAGCCAATCAATACAGTTTATATCGGTTAAAACATATCAAAGACATACTCAGTAGCAACCAAGATAAATTGCCGCGAACGCAAGAAGAGCCGTCGACGTTATTGCCACAATCCCATGAAAATATCCGTGGTCCTAAAAGCTTCCATTAAGGTAAGGAAATTCTATGTTAGAACAAACGATAACTCAGCTTCGTCAACTCAAACTCAGTGGTATGGCCAACGCCTTAGTGAGCCAAATAGAACAACCAAGTACTTATGAAGGGTTGTCCTTCGATGAGCGACTACAACTGCTAGCAGACAGTGAAGCCCAAGACCGAGAGAGCCGAAAACAACAACGCTTACTTAAAGCGGCAAAACTTAAATTAGCCGCTAACGCCAGAGACATAGATTATCATCACCCGCGAGGTCTCAATCAATCGATGATGGCATCGCTACTGCAATGTGATTGGCTGAATAAATCACAAAACTTACTCATCACAGGCCCTTGCGGTAGCGGTAAAACCTATATCACTTGTGCGCTTGCGCATACAGGATGCATGAAAGGCTACAGCGTTAAATATTACCGACTCTCAAGGTTGATGCTTGCGCTGACACAAGCCAAAGCAGATGGCACTTACAGTCGAATGTTACAGTCACTCGCTAAGATCGACTTACTCGTTTTAGATGATTGGGGGCTTGAGCCACTTAAAGCGGCACAACGAAATGACTTAATGGAGATCATGGATGATAGGCACGGCAGTTCATCAACCGCCATCATCAGTCAATTACCCACCGAAGAATGGCATCAATCCATCGGCGATAATACCTTAGCCGATGCCATTTTAGATCGACTAATGCACAATGCTCATCGGATAAAATTAAAGGGGGAGTCTATGAGAAAAATTCAATCTAAAATTGACCATCGTGAACACTTAGGTTAAAAATGTCATGAACCCAATGCGTGGAATTTAAGTGTTCACGATAAAACCGGAATCGGTGTTCACCATCACCGGAATACGCAA
>NZ_JAATTW010000096.1:0-2622 GCF_013414205.1 Pseudoalteromonas sp. MIP2626 | reverse complement strand
GAACTAAGCTTGGCTGTTAGAACTCAATCTGTACGAGTGCCCACACAGATGATTGCTTTATATTGTTAAAGAACGTTTTGAGTCGCTTTAGCGTCTCAAGGGATGCGTATAATACATCCTTTATTTTTCGAGTCAACACTTTGTTTTAAACTTTCTTTTTGGAAGATTTAAAACCGAAGTTTTATTTAACTCTCTGAGTAGTTCGCGTCTCGCTAGGCGTTGACGTTTCCCGTCTCAGTGGGGTCGCATTATAGGGAGCCGCAGATTTTACGCAAGCGTTTTTATCGCCTTTTTTGCATTTAATTTTTACCCCAAAGATACACAAGCCAGACCCACAGGTTACCCACAAAAGCCTGTGGACAAGTCATTTTTTTACCTCGATTACTAAACTATTTCTCAAGCTTATGCTAAGTTGCGCGACAGATTTAAACTCGTTGATTAGGCAAATAGCATGACAGATATAATAAACAGTATAAGCAGCCTCTTATGGGGCCATGTTTTAGTATACTTATTAATAGCAGCAGGGCTGTTTTTCACCATTCGCCTTCGCTTTATTCAATTTGTACAGTTTCCTCACATGATAAAAGTGATGTTTTTGAGTCGTAGAGGTTCAGGCGATGGCATCTCTTCATTCCAAGCCTTTTGTACTTCACTCGCAGCGCGTGTTGGTACTGGTAATATGGCAGGTGTTGCAGTTGCACTTTATTTAGGTGGTGCTGGGGCTATTTTTTGGATGTGGCTTATTGCTTTAATTGGTATGGCGACTAGTTTTGCCGAGAGCACATTAGCGCAAGCTTATAAAACGCGTGATGAACAGGGGAACTTTCGTGGTGGCCCTGCTTATTATATGGAATATGGTTTAGGTAAGCGCTGGATGGGCGTTATTTTTTCACTGTGTTTAATATTAGCGTTTGGTTTTGTATTTAACGCAGTGCAATCAAACTCTATTGCAGCTGCATTTAAAGTCGCTTTTGATATTCCGAACTATGTAGTAGGTATTGCTTTAGTTATTGGCTCTGGGATCATTATTTTTGGCGGTTTAAAAACTATTTCTCGATTTGCAGAAATGGTAGTGCCTTTTATGGCTCTTGCTTATTTACTAGTGGCTTTGTACGTTTGTGCTTTAAATTACTCTGAGCTACCTGGTGTTTTTATGCATGTTATAAATAGTGCATTTGGCATTGAGCAAGCAGGCGCAGGCGCAATTGGCTACGGCGTTATGCAAGCGATGATTCAAGGCATTAAACGTGGCTTGTTCTCAAACGAAGCGGGTATGGGTAGCGCTGCTAACGCAGCTGCAACAGCAACACCTAACCCTCCCCACCCTGCTTCACAAGGGTATGTGCAAATGTTAGGCGTTTTTGTTGATACTATTGTAATTTGTAGCGCTACTGCGGCATTAATTTTATTATCACAACAACTTACTGCTGGCTCTGGTTTAACGGGCATAGCTTTAACTCAAGCAGCACTTGAGGAGCATGTAGGTAGCTGGGGTGCAATATTCGTTGCGATTGCTATTTTATTCTTTGCTTTCACATCTATTGTTGCTAATTACTCTTATGCAGAAACAAATTTATTATTTTTAGAGCATAACCATGCATACGGCATGTTGATTTTTAGATTGTTAGTATTAGGTATGGTGATGTTTGGCGCTATGGGTGAGCTACCATTAGTGTGGACTTTAGCTGATATATCTATGGGGTTAATGGCTATTGTGAACGTTATAGCATTATTTATGTTGTCAGGCGTAGTTGTTTGGCTTGCTAAAGACTACAACACGCAACGTCGTGCTGGGAAGTTACCAACCTTCGATCCAACTAAAAATAAGCATCTTGATAAAACAATTCCAAAAGGGATTTGGCATAAGTAATTATAGCTAATATTGGTTAAATTAAAGGGAAGCTATATTGCTTCCCTTTTTTTGCTTTTAAAACACACCCATTACTGGTTCGCTTTTACATACCTAATTACGCTTCACTCTACACCTTCGTACAATAACCTAAGCCTCAGAGACGCATGAGACCTAACCTCCCCCTCTAAACTTAGTAACGATGATCTGGCGATTTAAATGGTAACGCTTTGCCGATTACTTATTGCTAACGCCTAGTAATCGCTACTCATGGTAAGCATTTAGTTTTGCATTGTAATACGTTCTCATGCGGTAAATACAAAACCCTATACTAGTGTATAGAGTCCTCATGTTTTGATTAGTATTCTAACTAGATGAAGTGTAGCCATGTAGCTAAGCGCTGCGGCGTTATTTCGTTACGGGATCTTTGGCATTATCAGCAAGTGTGGCTATTTAAATACGTGTAATAACAATAAATAGCTAATTGCTTAATTGGAAATACTTATTTAGGTAAGGCTGTAGACTTTAAGATATAAATAAGCACTGAATCTAGCGTTATTTAAGGTAACTATTCACTTAACAGACTGGGTTTTATTGTAGTAACAAGATGTGTAGTTTTATTATAACGAATTGATGCGTAAATACTGACTAATGTTATTGCCAGCTTATAGCATTGTTATAAGTAGTAATAGCAAGAAAGTGGTGCCCGAGGCCGGAATTGAACCGGCACGACTTGTTAGTCGAGGGATTTTAAATCCCTTGTGTCTACCAAT
>NZ_JAATTW010000095.1:0-2762 GCF_013414205.1 Pseudoalteromonas sp. MIP2626 | reverse complement strand
AAGGGATCACCGCTGTTAAAATTTGCGGTGGAAAGTGAGCTTTAGTGCTTGCTGTCCACCTCAGGGCGTGTTGTTATATGCGCATGCCACATCAGTTTATTGTGGGCAAAATTAACGCATCTAGATCTTTAATTACATCAGCATGAAGCGCTAAGGCAAGGTTCAATGAAGCATTCATAACTGGCACATGCTTTAATGCAGAAGGTATTTCTATGACTTTTAAATCCCCCTCTACGCTTGACTCGATAACGCCCCAAACAACACCTATAAGGTTTACTTTGGTTCCTGGTGTATATGCACCACTAGCTTGTCTGAACATTGGTGCTTCATACGAGAAAACAGGTGATCCGCTTGAGCCTTGAAAAGCTGCTACATCTATAAGAAAATCTTGTTTGTTTTGATAATTAGCGAAAGGATGAGTAGCTGTATTTCCAATGCGAGAGATAGGCATATTATTGTGATGGTCCCATATGCCTCGTGGATAACCAACTACCAAAACTTGCTCTATGTCTCTAACATGCTTTTTATCTTCGTCTTTAACCATCCAGCTTGAATCAAGGATCATACTTCGAAGTTTTTTCCCTGAGTTTAGCAATTGAGCCATAATGATGGTTACATCAATAGCACAAAGGTCTATATCGGGGTTTGGATGGTTATATAAAAATGGTGCAATTGGAAGTTGTTCTGTTTTATCAACTCTTCCAACAGGTTGTTGATGTTCGTCTAAGTCTTCAAGAGAGTCAGCATAAGAATGAACAAATCTAATGTAGTCTGCGCCATTCACAACGTGCTTATTTGTTAAAATAAGTATTTTCGCATTCGATGTTTTTGGGTCTTGCACTTTATAGTAAAACCCAGTCCCTACGGAAAAAGGTTCTTGACCATTTTTACCCGCCATTACTCTAACAGTTGAACGAACAAGTGCATTTTCGATCGACATTTCATTCCTTAATATTATTAGTTGGCTGACTAACAAGCTGAATCTTCAGCGCATATAACGCCTTGCTCACCGGAAAATCAGGAGCGTAGCGAGTGATTTTTCCGAGTGCAGCAACTTGTTATGCGCAGTTCTCAAATTTTAAAGATTTTTGTAAGCGTGATAATTGTCGAGCACTTGATGGTAAAGAATTGCCGATTTTTTCCTTGCGGCAGGGTGGAAAGCGTTAATAAAGACAACCCCCTCATGCACATGAACCCGCTCACTCACTTTTTTAATCTCGGGGAATATATAGCGTTTAACTTGACTATATGTACCGCAAAGCACAACAACATCAGGCTTTATCAACTCAACTTGCCTTCTAACAAAAGTGGCAAATTCACTAGCATGTGTATCAAACGCCTTCTTATTGGTTGTAGCACTCCCAGAAGTCTTCCTTATATTTATGTATGCAATGTTCTTAATTGCGTTTTTTTCATTTAGCTTTGCATCTTTGAATGGCGGCACAACCCCATCATAATTTTGAATCCCGTAAGCCCATCGCCCCACCCGACGAAGAACCTGTCCTCGCCACCATCCGCTTTTCTTAACGTCAATAGCTCTATTGATTGCAGTAACAACATTCTGCTTGGCTTTATTTGTTTCCTTTAAAACAAACAAAACTCTTTTTCCACTACTATCCCAATTCTCTTTTGAGATCACTCCGTCGTGGTTGAAGTGCCAGCCCTCCGGGAATGCCTCTTTCCAAGCAGCCATCAACTCATCAATACAAATCATTTCGGAAATTTCTTTATTATCCATGAGTAAACTCAAATTAACTATTGGATAAGTCAGTAGACCCGTCAGGCAGCCATTCGATATTTAAGCCACCATCACCAAAACGAACTACACCTTCCTTTTTCGGTAGTTCACTGCATTGATCCCGATATTGAATAAAATTATCAAGCAATTCAATTAGGTGCACTTTGAACCCTGACTCAGTAGCCTTCTCAAAAATTTCGTCTTCAACCGTCCAACGAGTGCCGCTCAAGCGAGCCTCATTATCTTCCGCACAGAAAACCACTTTGCCATTTTCTTTCACAACCTCAGGGTATTGCTTGGCAAGCATGGCAAGGCGAGTAGCTTCGAAGTCTTGATCAAAATTTGGCATATTTTTTCCTTTGGCTCGTTATTCTTTCAGCTTGCGCCATATGGGCGACGGGTTGCGTCGTAGGGCCGCATAACGCCCTAATAATGGGCAAATTACAGTTGGTTAAAATAAGCGACGCAGGAGCAAAAACCAACTGTTATTTGTCCTGATTTATTTGCTTGTTAGCATTAAAACTCTGATACTTATTCCATGCGATAAATAACCATACAGAAAAGCAGCCTGCGCATAAGTACCCGAAGAAAATAAATAATGTAGCACTATTGATTTTTATACCTGTTGATATCGAGGCAACTAATAAGAGATTAGCTGTAAGCCCTGAGAATAGAATGCCAACAAGTACATCATTAACGGGCTTTAAGTTTGACGCTGCTATAGAAACACCCAAAAAAGCAATTAAAAACCAATAATGGTTTTCATAAAATTCACCCTGAGATATCAGAATAAAGATCGCCACAACGGTATAAATTAAAAAATTAAGTACCGATGTTATTTTCAATAGACTATCCAAGTTGACTCCTTAATGCTAACGCTTTGCTAAGCGGAAATTAACAGTTGGCTATAATCGCGAAGCGATGGCCAACTGTTAATTTTCCGTTTAAGCAACTTGTGTACGCCCGACATGGGCATTGACTTATGAGGTGAAAGTCCTCTGTAGGAAGATCACCGTTTAAATAA
>NZ_JAATTW010000094.1:0-3029 GCF_013414205.1 Pseudoalteromonas sp. MIP2626 | reverse complement strand
GAGTTGATTGATTGGTATCTACTTTAGTATTCAATATTGACTTCTGGCGAAGTTAAACTGTCACACAACAAAGACCCGTTTGGGTTGTATGGTTAAGTGACTAAGCGTACACGGTGGATGCCTTGGCAGTTGGAGGCGATGAAGGACGTATTAACTTGCGATAAGCCTAGTCAAGCTAGTAAAAAGCACTTGAGACTAGGATTTCCGAATGGGGAAACCCACCTGCTTGCAGGTATCGTTAACTGAATACATAGGTTAACGAGGCGAACGCGGAGAACTGAAACATCTAAGTACCCGTAGGAAAAGAAATCAACCGAGATTCCGAAAGTAGCGGCGAGCGAAATCGGAACAGCCCTTAAGCTTATTATGTGTTAATGGAAGGCTGCTGGAAAGCGCCACGATACAGGGTGATAGTCCCGTACATGAAAAGACATTTTAAGTGAAATCGAGTAGGTCGGAGCACGTGAAACTTTGACTGAATATAGGTGGACCATCATCTAAGGCTAAATACTCCCAACTGACCGATAGTGAACCAGTACCGTGAGGGAAAGGCGAAAAGAACCCCTGTGAGGGGAGTGAAATAGAACCTGAAACCGTGTACGTACAAGCAGTAGGAGCCCACTTGTTGGGTGACTGCGTACCTTTTGTATAATGGGTCAGCGACTTATATTTTGTAGCGAGGTTAACCGATTAGGGTAGCCGTAGGGAAACCGAGTCTTAACTGGGCGAATAGTTGCAAGGTATAGACCCGAAACCCGGTGATCTAGCCATGAGCAGGTTGAAGGTTGAGTAACATCAACTGGAGGACCGAACCCACTAACGTTGAAAAGTTAGGGGATGACTTGTGGTTAGGAGTGAAAGGCTAATCAAACCGGGAGATAGCTGGTTCTCCCCGAAATCTATTTAGGTAGAGCCTCGGACGAATACTTACGGGGGTAGAGCACTGTTAAGGCTAGGGGGTCATCCCGACTTACCAACCCTTTGCAAACTCCGAATACCGTAAAGTAATATCCGGGAGACACACGGCGGGTGCTAACGTCCGTCGTGAAGAGGGAAACAACCCAGACCGCCAGCTAAGGTCCCAAAGTCATAGTTAAGTGGGAAACGATGTGGAAAGGCCCAGACAGCCAGGAGGTTGGCTTAGAAGCAGCCATCCTTTAAAGAAAGCGTAATAGCTCACTGGTCGAGTCGGTCTGCGCGGAAGATGTAACGGGGCTAAACTATGCACCGAAGCTGCGGATTCAGAATTTATTCTGAGTGGTAGGGGAGCGTTCTGTAAGCCGTTGAAGGTGACCCGGGAGGGTTGCTGGAGGTATCAGAAGTGCGAATGCTGACATGAGTAACGATAATGGGAGTGAAAAACTCCCACGCCGGAAGACCAAGGGTTCCTATCCCATGTTAATCAGGGTAGGGTAAGTCGACCCCTAAGGCGAGGCCGAAAGGCGTAGTCGATGGGAAACAGATTAATATTTCTGTACTCGATATAATTGCGATGGGGGGACGGAGCAGGCTAAGCAAGCATGGCGTTGGTAGTCCATGTGAAAGTGAGTAGGGCGTTTGTTTAGGTAAATCCGGACGAACATTAAACCTGAGACACGAGACGAGTCACCACGGTGATGAAGTTGCTGATGCCATACTTCCAGGAAAAGCCTCTAAGCTTCAGATTATATGGAATCGTACCCCAAACCGACACAGGTGGTCAGGTAGAGAATACTAAGGCGCTTGAGAGAACTCGGGTGAAGGAACTAGGCAAAATCGTACCGTAACTTCGGGAGAAGGTACGCTCCTATCTGTGATGAGACTTGCTCTCTAAGCGGACGGGAGCCGCAGTGACCAGGTGGCTGGGACTGTTTATTAAAAACACAGCACTGTGCAAAATCGCAAGATGACGTATACGGTGTGACACCTGCCCGGTGCCGGAAGGTTAATTGATGGGGTTATCCTTAGGGAGAAGCTCTTGATCGAAGCCCCGGTAAACGGCGGCCGTAACTATAACGGTCCTAAGGTAGCGAAATTCCTTGTCGGGTAAGTTCCGACCTGCACGAATGGTGTAACCATGGCCACGCTGTCTCCACCCGAGACTCAGTGAAATTGAAATCGCAGTGAAGATGCTGTGTACCCGCGGCTAGACGGAAAGACCCCGTGAACCTTTACTACAGCTTGGCACTGAACATTGAACCTACATGTGTAGGATAGGTGGGAGACTTTGAAGATGAGACGCTAGTTTTGTTGGAGTCAACCTTGAAATACCACCCTTGTAGTTTTGATGTTCTAACGTTGGCCCCTGAATCGGGGTTACGGACAGTGCCTGGTGGGTAGTTTGACTGGGGCGGTCTCCTCCTAAAGAGTAACGGAGGAGCACGAAGGTTGGCTAAGTACGGTCGGACATCGTACGGTTAGTGTAATGGTAGAAGCCAGCTTAACTGCGAGACAGACACGTCGAGCAGGTACGAAAGTAGGTCATAGTGATCCGGTGGTTCTGAATGGAAGGGCCATCGCTCAACGGATAAAAGGTACTCCGGGGATAACAGGCTGATACCGCCCAAGAGTTCATATCGACGGCGGTGTTTGGCACCTCGATGTCGGCTCATCACATCCTGGGGCTGAAGTCGGTCCCAAGGGTATGGCTGTTCGCCATTTAAAGTGGTACGCGAGCTGGGTTTAGAACGTCGTGAGACAGTTCGGTCCCTATCTGCCGTGGGCGTTTGAGAATTGAGAGGGGTTGCTCCTAGTACGAGAGGACCGGAGTGAACGAACCGCTGGTGTTCGGGTTGTCATGCCAATGGCATTGCCCGGTAGCTACGTTCGGAACTGATAAGCGCTGAAAGCATCTAAGCGCGAAGCAGGCCTCGAGATGATTTCTCACTAGAGCTATAAGCTCTCTGAAGGGCCGTTGGAGACTACAACGTTGATAGGCAAGATGTGGAAGTGCTGTGAGGCATTAAGCTAACTTGTACTAATTACCCGTGAGGCTTAACCATACAACGCCAAACGCGTTTTATGTGACAGTTCAAGCAAGAAGTTAATAT
>NZ_JAATTW010000093.1:0-3039 GCF_013414205.1 Pseudoalteromonas sp. MIP2626 | reverse complement strand
GTGCCAGCCTGAGCCCGATATCGACAGCTTGTTACCCTGGAATTTTAAAACATAGGTGTAGTTCGCTAGACGCTCACGGTTATTCCGGCTCTATCTGGGAAAACCGATGCAGCAAACCTCTAGTTATAGATCAATGACTTAGGTTGGAATTTGATTTATTTCCCTGTATTTAGGTGTTTTCAGGGGGTTATTCCGGCTCTATCTGGGAAAACCGATGCAACCAACTATAGGGTTTAGGTGGTGGGCCGTAGGTAGCGCTTTTAAAAACTAGTTAAAGCGCTACCTATCCTGATATCACAAAGGCTGGCCGTTGAAGTCATCTGCCTCTAACTTGCTTCTTATTTTAAGCGAGCTTTTTCTTTGATTTGCCTTGATAACCTCTTTAACAAAGTTAGGGTGCGGATATATGGTGTATTTTGCATCCATAACTTTTTGCTTGCCTTGAAGCACTTTTACTTCTTCGTAATCTAAAATAACTTTGTGTTTCTGTAGGGAGCTCAAAGCACTTCGCATTGCTCTTAGGTTCTCCCCCATTTTTTTAGTAAGCCCACGCGGACTTTGCTCAAGGAAAGCCACTAAGTTTGGCTGATATGGGTGCTTATCGCTAGCTTGTGTCCAGTATTGAGCCATCCTCTTGTAAAAAAATCGAGCTAGTGGGGATTTGATATCCATACCGATTTGATAATTGTACTGGCGAAACGTTAAGTTCATTATCGACTCATTTACTAGCGGGTTAAATTGAACGTAGCACTTAGCTCCAGTGTTGTTTGCAACGTCCTTTTTTGTTGTTAGCCCAAGTAATCCGAACAAGCTAGAGTTTATAACCGATTCGCCATCTTCTGAGTAACACTCAATGATGGCACCGCGACAAACAAACAAAGCCTCTTTGACCTCATCGAAGCTATATGTGTGACCCATACGCTCAAGCTCTTTCAATAGTTCGTAGAGAGAGAAGCTAACACCCGCTTTATCGTTGATGTGAACTCCTTTGCCATTTACGGCTATTTTCCGGAGAGCATCCTCAACTAATTCTTCGCGCTGCCCTGGGTATATCAAAACAGTTCTATCACCCTTATCTATCAGGGCTGGTCTTAGCTTTACTGTTAATTTATTGCCCTTAATTGTACAATGGCGGGTTAAGCTAGCTGATTTTAAATCCTCATGCTCCCTTGTTTTACCCCAAACATATTTAGGTATGGCATCGTATATCTCTACAGTGTTGGAGTAGTCCGGTCTTTGCTTCGCAGGTACATCTATGACAGAAAACATATCCATTTGCTGATTTTTCTGTATGTTTGTATTGATAGAAAGTTCTTTACCTAAACTTTGTTCTGTTATGTCGCTGCTCTTAGTCATTGGTAGCTCCTACATGAATACTTTTATTAGCAAGACCAGAAGCCCAACTGCAAAACTTACCGTTACGATTAAATTGGGTATTGTAGACTGGTTATTGTAATCTATTTTTGTAAAAAATATTGCTTCACGTTCAAACTGATCGTGAGCTGCGTTGCCCCGATCAATTGAACTTTGATTCGTATTTTCTTTGCGTTTAAATTTAAACGAACTGCTTGTATGGCTGCGAGGACTAGGTTTAATAAGCTTTTCGCACTTACCTAGCTTAGCTAGGTCAGTAGCTGGAATTGAAGTCATTAATTATCTTCCTCATTGTTCGGAAAGCACTTATTTACTACTTTATCGTATTCACGTAAGTTCTTTTTAATAGCAGATAACAGCGCAGAACGTTTTCTGAGAAGTGCATATCTATCTTCAACAGTGTTAATTTCTTCCTGAGCCCATTCTGGCTCTTTTTTGAATAAAGCCCTGCTATAGCGATACCCACTTCCTTTAGGTATGTAAGTTGAATACACCTTTCTAGGCTTTCCTTCACCTTCACCTGGCTTTGTTCTATTCTTAAACCATTCAAACTGCAGTGTGCCTCTTAGAAATCTAACGCGTGTACCTACATAGCAATAGTTATTAGGATCGCCATCCTCTCTTGCTGATAGGCTAGCCTCCCAGTACGAGTCCGCTTGTTTTCGAGCGTCTAAAGCAACTACTAGTATCTCATTTTGCACAAGCTCATCTAGCGTGCTAACAAAACCCCTAGATTCGGCTTCAAGCATTTTGTCAGTAAATAAAAACCTTTCATCTTCAAATTCCCGCTCAATTAAACGTTGCAATCTTTTTGTCTTTTTGCTCATAATAAACCTCATGGAACTACCCAATCACTTCCCAAACAACTATCTATCTGGGATTGTCATGTCAATATCCACGAAGGGAAATGGGTAGTTTATCTCGCCTTCGGAGAAAAAGGGATTTATATTAAAAATCACTTGTTTCTGGGATTTAAGTTCTCGATTGGGTTTCACCATAAAAATCAGCATGGATTGAAATATAAAACTGCTTATTTCTGGGAGCTATCGAGTGATATTAGTCTAGCAAAAATAAATATAAAATGTAAACCTTAGTTCAAACCGCTTATTTCTGGGATTTATGTTGATAATTACTTAAGTGTGCGCGTATTTGTAATGCTTTCAATGATATTGATCATTTAGTTAAGGTGGGTGTATTAAAAACTAATCAACCAACTGTTTAAGGGTAAAAAAAATCTGAATATCAGCCAGATTTCCATTGCCAGCCAGGATTTAAAGGCTAACCCCTCAAAAAAACAACCAAAAGGCCCCCAAAAAGACCCTATACACCCAAAAAAGGCAAATACACACCGTAAGAATGCTTCATCGTGTTGCTAATATATGCATAGAGTCTTTTTAGAGGGCTTTTAGAGCCTTTACTTATTGGAGAATGTTATGTTTGTTATGGGTCTGGATGTTGGTTACTCAAACCTTAAGGTTTCAATGGGTACTAAAGGTGAAGATATTAGAACCAAAATATTACCTGCAGGTGCTGGTAATATTGATTTAATGCCTCGAAGTGTTGGTGCTGGTTTAGGAACCGATTTTTTAGTGAGCGTCTAGCGAACTACACCTATGTTTTAAAATTCCAGGGTAACAAGCTGTCGATATCGGGCTCAGGCTGGCA
>NZ_JAATTW010000092.1:0-3133 GCF_013414205.1 Pseudoalteromonas sp. MIP2626 | reverse complement strand
AAGAAAATAAGCCACACCTTAATTTAACTGACGTAGAGCTCAACGCACTAGTTATCGCTTAAGCAGATCTCAGGTTATTTTAGTATTTTATGGAGATATTAAGAAGTGTTTATATGTGGTGGGTGATACTGGACTTGAACCAGTGACCCTCGCCATTCGTTATAAAGGGCGGCGATGCTCTTTTTCTTTCAATTGAGCTAACTGCCCAAAAGGACTTATATATTATTTTAGTATTTTATGGAGATATTAAGAAGTGTTTATATGTGGTGGGTGATACTGGACTTGAACCAGTGACCCTCGCCATTCGTTATAAAGGGCGGCGATGCTCTTTTTCTTTCAATTGAGCTAACTGCCCAAAAGGACTTATATATTATTTTAGTATTTTATGGAGATATTAAGAAGTGTTTATATGTGGTGGGTGATACTGGACTTGAACCAGTGACCCTCGCCATTCGTTATAAAGGGCGGCGATGCTCTTTTTCTTTCAATTGAGCTAACTGCCCAAAAGGACTTATATATTATTTTAGTATTTTATGGAGATATTAAGAAGTGTTTATATGTGGTGGGTGATACTGGACTTGAACCAGTGACCCTCGCCATTCGTTATAAAGGGCGGCGATGCTCTTTTTCTTTCAATTGAGCTAACTGCCCAAAAGGACTTATATATTATTTTAGTATTTTATGGAGATATTAAGAAGTGTTTATATGTGGTGGGTGATACTGGACTTGAACCAGTGACCCTCGCCTTGTAAGGGCGATGCTCTCCCAACTGAGCTAATCACCCACATATAAAATAGGTATAACGCTTAATTAAATGCTTTAAACATTTAAACTGTAATTTGGTGGGTGATACTGGACTTGAACCAGTGACCCTCGCCTTGTAAGGGCGATGCTCTCCCAACTGAGCTAATCACCCACATATAAAATAGGTATAACGCTTAATTAAATGCTTTAAACATTTAAACTGTAATTTGGTGGGTGATACTGGACTTGAACCAGTGACCCTCGCCTTGTAAGGGCGATGCTCTCCCAACTGAGCTAATCACCCAAATATACATTATTACGCTACTATCAAGATAGTTAACACTGGACTTTAACCAGTGAACACTGCCTTTACTTGTAAATAGCGGCGATGCTCTCTTTTTTCTAACTGAGCGAATCACCCATTTAGATTTTTGTAATATGCACCACTGTAAATAGTGGTGGGTCGTACTGGACTTGAACCAGTGACCCTCGCCTTGTAAGGGCGATGCTCTCCCAACTGAGCTAACGACCCATATTACATGCTACTACCTATATAGATAGTACTGGACTTTAACCAGTGAACTTCGCCATTACTTGTAAGTAGCGGTGATGCTCTCTTTTTGTAACTGAGCTAACGACCCATATTACAATTTTAAAACGAGACTATTATATAATCATAGGTTTTATATGTGGTGGGTGATACTGGACTTGAACCAGTGACCCTCGCCTTGTAAGGGCGATGCTCTCCCAACTGAGCTAATCACCCACATATAAATTAAAACGCTACTATTAAAATAAATAGTACTGGACTTTAACCAGTGAACACTGCCTTTACTTGTAAATAGCGGCGATGCTCTCTTTTTTCTAACTGAGCTAATCACCCATTTAGATTTTTGTAATATGCACCATTTTAAAAAGTGGTGGGTGATACTGGGCTTGAACCAGTGACCCTCGCCTTGTAAGGGCGATGCTCTCCCAACTGAGCTAATCACCCACATCTAAACAACAACACAATGCTGCGTTGTTGTGGGGCGCTATTATAGATAGAGTTGTAAATGTGTCAACACTTGAATGATAAAAATGTGCTGAGTGGGGGTTTTATAAACAACAAGTAATGTTTGGAGTTTGTTTTATCGACAAATCAATGTTTGTTGTTTAAATAAACGCCGTATTATCTGTTTAGGCTTAGATAGTTAATATCGAAAATCAAGAAAGTAATAAGCCAATCTATTTTAACTTAGTTGCTATGTGCTTTTATTGATCATAAAGCGCAGCTTAATAAAGTAATCATTTATCTTACAAATTTAGATGTTATTAAATCGCCTTTAAATTAAAGTAATTTTAATCTGCAAAAACCAACGCGATCTAATAGTGTGTAAAGTGGTTGTTATGCCAAGGCATAAAGTAAGAATACGCTATTGAACGATGAACTAAATATGCCAAGTTGAATTTGCATATAAATGTATACCTTTTCTATGTTCAATAAAAATTAAAACAAGTAGAGCAGGGGTTATCTAATCATCCAGCCATAATTTATAATACGCTCAAGGAGCTAATTTACTGTAAATTGTCCTTTTTAGCCTGCTTGGTAGCCAGTTTGTTGAAAAATAAACCATTTAAATAAAGCAGAACAAAAAACTGTTGACTTTATTTTGGGTGGTGCATAGAATGCGCCCCGCACTAAGCAATACACGACGTGTTTATCACAGCGTGTGTAAATAAGTTGGGGCTATAGCTCAGCTGGGAGAGCGCTTCGCTGGCAGTGAAGAGGTCTGCGGTTCGATCCCGCATAGCTCCACCAACTTATTAGTGTTTGTCCTAGGGTAGCAGTTTTCTGTGTCCCCATCGTCTAGAGGCCTAGGACACCGCCCTTTCACGGCGGTAACAGGGGTTCGAATCCCCTTGGGGACGCCACTTAGCTTTAATTAGTTAAAGGCGGTTTTACCGAGAAAATAGCGTCACAATTAAAGCTCGAGTCTTTACTTGTATTAAACGCAATTACCTTAAAACTCAGGATGTGAGTTAAACTAATCAACTGTCCTAGTGATACATTTATGTGTCCCCATCGTCTAGAGGCCTAGGACACCGCCCTTTCACGGCGGTAACAGGGGTTCGAATCCCCTTGGGGACGCCACTTACTATTTAATAGTCAGTGCAGTGTTATTAAGAAAGCTCGCCTGAAACGAGTCTAAAAATTCAGTTGTCCTAGTGACACAGAAAATGTTTCTGAGAAGATAATGCCATTCGCCTCACAGGCTCGGTCTCATCTTACACAGAAATAGCAAATCAATGATTTGCAAACCAATTTCTGCGTCCCCATCGTCTAGAGGCCTAGGACACCGCCCTTTCACGGCGGTAACAGGGGTTCGAATCCCCTTGGGGACGCCAC
>NZ_JAATTW010000091.1:0-3250 GCF_013414205.1 Pseudoalteromonas sp. MIP2626 | reverse complement strand
ATTGAATTTGAGGAACGACTCAGCAAGCATATTTAAAATCTAAAAACGGGCAGTTACACAGAATCCGTTACAGGCTCCTTTGTAAAATTTACAAAGCCTTTGTTTTTATTTATCTGTAGTAAATTCCTCTAAATACTTTATTGTCTGGGCTAAGCATTTATTTACAGTTTTAGCATCATCCCAGTCAATCGTTTTCCAATCTACCCCATCAACTTTTAATTTTGTAATGTCACTTGTTAAAAGTTTCTTGATAACATTGGTTGAAGTTACTTTAGGTGTAGAATATATTTTCTTTTTAGTAACTTTATCCGACTTAACCATATTTGGTTCTTTAGCTGGGATTATTACATGGCTTAAAAATGAAGGAACCTCGCGGCCATTGCTTTTAAATATTTCAACCAATAAAGGCAAAACTGCGTTTTCTAAGTTCTTAAAGTTTCCATTTTCCACTTCAATTTCAGATTGCTTAAATATGGCTTCAATTATTCTATGGTTTATTAAACCTACTCCTACCTCTATTGATTTAACTAAAAGCGGGATTTCAATTATCTTTTTAAGTTTATAAAAGTAGCTCTTACTGATACCTAGTATATTTATAAGTTCAGGATTGGTAATCTCGTTATTCAGCTTTTTAGCCTCAGTATAGGCCTGAGAAAATGCCCTAACTTGTTCATGTAAAGCTAAATCTGATCTTGAGTTGTTTTCTACGAATTGCCTTAACTTTGGATGTGTAGGCGACTTTCTGTGAACTCTAAATGACCAAATCCCTTCCCAGCCTATGCTATAAATAATAGAGTAGAACCTACGGTGGCCGTATATTATGCGGTAATTAATACCCCCTGTTCTATAAACTTCAACTTGCTGGTATAAACCACCGCCAGCTTTTATTTGTCCGGCTAGCTTCTTTATATCATTGATTTGGCTTTCAATGTGCTCATACAAATGATGGTCAACGGGGGTTTTATTTATTAAAACCCCTTTATCTAATATAACATATGGAACTTTCTCAGCTTGTGCAGCTAAAAAAGCAGCTTCACCATGTGGTTTTATTACCGGGAAATCACGTGAGTTAGTTGGGTCTGGAGTAACAGTTGCAACCGAAAGATTGTCGCTTACACAATCTTTAGCACCTGTACTATATGTTTCAACTTCTGATTCCAGCTCATTGCTTTCAGCTTCGGCTTCTTTACGTGCGTTCTTAAGTTTATCAACACCAGATGATAAGCGTCGTGTCTCTCTTACTTTGATTCTGCTGCGCATATTATTTGACATTTTTAATCCACATTCAAACGGGTTCTAACATAGTTATAAAGGCTATCCATTTCTAACATAGCCTTTTTGTCTTTCTTTAAACAAAATACTGTTTCAAGTGCGTCGGGTTTTTTCTTGTGCTTGAATATAACCCTGTTAACAAGGAAGAAATCTTCTAACAATAGATCATCAGTAATATTGTGCTCTGCTTTGTGCTTATTTAAGTGCGCCTCTAAAGTTGCATATTGATCAACTTCATTATTAGTAAGGCTTGTTGAGCTAGCTAGGTTAGGAATAACACCTACTATTTCTATTGGCTCATGGCGCTCTTCATTATAAAGTCTAATATTATCCATTAACTGTGGGACGCTATCCATCTACTGAATCATATTCAAGCTGCGTTGGGACCAACACATGTGAGCACTTAGATAAGAAGCCTTCACAAATTGCTGTTTTACTAGGAGGGGTGTCAAAAATTATAATGTCCACTTCGCCCATTTCAGTTTCTATATCAATATATCTTTCTGCTAAGTCCCCTATCAATGGAATGAAATCATCCTTATGCATAACTTCATTCAGTCTGTCCACCCTGCCCTCAGACGGAAGCACGCTTAGAGTTTCAACACCATTAACGGGGTAATAAACAAAAGGGCGATCAAATAAAATATCCGAGGAAGTTGAATACCCATTCCAGTCGCCATTTTCTGGAGCGCCCTCTATATATTGTGGATGCAGTGGCGGAAGCATGTATGGTAAGCCTGGCACTTTTTTCATGCTCAAAAAGGTTTTACTCGCATTCTGTTGGCTATCTAAATCAACTAAAACCACATTCAATTTTTTGTCTTTTTTTGCAATACCGCCAGTAGCAAGTAAGTATGATAACCAACTAGCAATCGTCGTTTTACCTACACCACCTTTGTGATGATATATTATTAAAGATATTGGCTTTCTTTTTTTAGTATTTTTTGACACCTGTAAATCTCCAGCTAAGTATATTTTTAATTAGAGTACGACAAGAATCCTATATCAATAAATCTATTAAGAATAAGTATGTATTGCTGCTAATATTAAAGTTATATTCCACATTCTATGTTGTTTAGGTAGTTATGCCTAAGCCCCAGCGTAAGATGGAATTTAAATTAACTCTCTGTCTCACGTGAGACTCAGGTTTATAAATTGAAATACTGAGTATGAACTTGGTTTGTTTTTTACAGCAGTCTCACGTGAGACTCAGGTTTATAAATGGAAAAACTGAGCATGAACTTGGTTTGTTTTTTACAGCAGTCTCACGTGAGACTCAGGTTTATAAATTGAAATACTGAGCATGAACTTGGTTTGTTTTTTACAGCAGTCTCACGTGAGACTCAGGTTTATAAATTGAAATACTGAGCATGAACTTGGTTTGTTTTTTACAGCAGTCTCACGTGAGACTCAGGTTTATAAATTGAAATACTGAGTATGAACTTGGTTTGTTTTTTACAGCAGTCTCACGTGAGACTCAGGTTTGCAAATTGAAATACTGAGTATGAACTTGGTTTGTTTTTTACAGCAGTCTCACGTGAGACTCAGGTTTGCAAATTGAAATACTGAGTATGAACTTGGTTTGTTTTTTACAGCAGTCTCACGTGAGACTCAGGTTTGCAAATTGAAATACTGAGTATGAACTTGGTTTGTTTTTTACAGCAGTCTCACGTGAGACTCAGGTTTGCAAATTGAAATACTGAGTATGAACTTGGTTTGTTTTTTACAGCAGTCTCACGTGAGACTCAGGTTTGCAAATTGAAATACTGAGCATGAACTTGGTTTGTTTTTTACAGCAGTCTCACATGAGACTCAGGTTTGCAAATTGAAATACTGAGTATGAACTTGGTTTGTTTTTTACAGCAGCCTCACATGAGACAATGAATTATATGTAAGCGCGCATTTAAGCAGTGCGCTTAGCTATAATCGAAGTCTAGCTGCACATTCCACGGCATTAGGTCGGTAAAATCATCATCAC
>NZ_JAATTW010000090.1:0-3446 GCF_013414205.1 Pseudoalteromonas sp. MIP2626 | reverse complement strand
TACCTCAGGTTAATATGCTGAGTAAATTATGCATAGGTGCCATTAACATTGGTATGTGGGGCTAATTACGCGCTTACGTTTATAGTTACTGTAATATGCGCCTTTGAAAGCAGAGTTATTACACGAATAGACGGTAGCGATGTAGTGCTGTATGAAAGCCTCAGTGGCCGCATTTAGCCGTATAGGCCTATTACGCTTCACTCCCGCAAGCGCTTCATCATTAAAATCTGATTGAACCCATACGCGCCAATGGCGACATACCGTTTTCCATTGCGGGTGTTTTGTGGCTATAGTTGCAGGATGTTGACTCTCGACTCGTTTGATGAGCTCATCATATGTCTTCTTGGTTGTAGCAGGGTATCCTTCACTAACCAGTTCTTTCAAGATAGATTGATAAACCAATCGTGATGTAACCGTTAACTTTTGATATTCTGTTAGTTCAATATGTGGATGCTGTGCGCTTCTTAATATAAAGCCTTGATCATCAATTGATTTCTCAAAGTCGTCTCGAGGTAATAGGCGCTTCTTAGTCTCTATACCATCACCGGAAAGGAGTATTGATGTACTGTCAACAAACGCAATAGATTCAACGTTACCGTACTTATTAGTCAAGTCAGTACCCGTAGCATATCCGATCATTTGAGGTGACCTCGCATCAATGTAGTAGAGGCGTTTAACGGCTTCTCCATATCGAATTTATATACATTTGATGCAATTAGTCCATAAGCCTCTGCCACTGGGTTTTTAGCTATACCCTCCAAGCATTCGATGAGTTCACCAAAGGTTAAATCTCCATCAGGCAGCATTGTTAATGGGAATGAATGCTCCGAGTAATACATTGTTATCAGATTAAGGTTCGCCATAAAGATAGTATTGAGCTTATCGACGATGATTAACCGTAAACCTATTTGTGCTTTTTTTCGGGTGTACTCATTAAAAAGATGAATTTTCGAGTGATACTCTTTATCAACCTGAGACTCATGATGAACTTCAATATATTCAGCGAAGCCAGAATGATATAGGACTAAGAAGTCGGGTGTATAGCGGTAAACTTTTTTGTCTATAGTCACTTCTATTTGCTCAGGCTGGGTGGCAAACAGCTTCACATTAGGGTCACATTCCAGTTTAAAAGCCAGGATCAGCTCCTGAAATGACTCGGGATTAAGTGCGCACTGATTTTTATGGGAGTAAAATCGTATAATAAATCGACCTCTGTGAACGTTAGCGTTCGTCTTTGTAACGGTCATAATTTTACCTCCCAAAAAATAAATGTCTTTACACTATAGATAATGGGTGATAAATTAAAAGGTTTATCTTTAGAATAGTTGTTCTTGGTAAGCATTTTTACATTATTCCTTTCGTCATAATTAGGCTTATCAATCCTTGGAGCCACTGAAAATTTTGTTTTATTTTCAAGGGTTAATCTCACTTTAAAATTCAAAAGTTAAGTTCAATGTTTTTTCTACGGGCAAATTATTTATTCTCAAAAAAAATTTATCTTTAAAGTACTGTGAAGGTTTATCGAGTTGTTTTTACCTTATCCAAACCGATTTTATGTTTGTGTTTAACGTGACGTTGTTATGTTCAAGTAAAACACCCAAAGCGTAATTAATATTTAGCGTTACTCCCAAAAGCTTAAATTTAAAATTTCACACCTAGCCCCAGCAAGGTTAATGCTTTTCAAAAGGCAGTCGCTATGATTGCAGATATCGCAAAAATAGAGAAGGTTAAACTGGTCTGACCTCTTGGTATCTTCTTTGAATCTGGTTTTAAAATTCAACAAAGTGCCAATAAAATTAATCCTGGGTTCATATATGCTTCATTATTTTTGTGTTTTTTTAAGAAAAAAGAGGGGGTGTTCTCGCTTATTAGGTTAAGGTTAATGGAGGCTTAAATTTTTTTACAAACAAGATGGAGTGATATATGAAACACAAGCCAGAGGGGTGGGTTGTTTTAACGTTTCAAACTATAGATAGCAAACCCTGCTATGTGTTGTTTTGTTCATGGAAAAATGATGATGAATGGAGAGTAAGCTCAGGTTCAATGGTTCTACCTCACTTATCACCCTGTGGGAATTATTGGATTTGGCCTCAAATATCAGGCTCTGTTTATGAGCTTCCCGTTGATGAAGAAAATGGCTATACCTTTTACACCGGCGCTGTATTAGATGAATTATTAGTAAAAGGGTATCGCGATGGCACTCAGCTAAAACGCATTGCACTTAAAGATATTATGGAAGATAAATAAGGCGATTAACGCCTTGTAATCTATCTATTATATTTTACTTTTGGGGGTCGTGAGCTCTACATAATGGAAGATATTTAGGGGCTTTGGTAGGCAAAGATGAGAATCTGTATTATGTAAATGTTGCTAGTTTTATATTAAAAGCTAATAAATGAATACAGTAAAAGCTAATAAATGAATACAGTAAAAGCTAATAAATGAATAGAGTATAGGTATAACTAATGCGCACTCCTTTAGTAATCCAGCCTAATAAAATTTGGCTAATATCCAATGAGGTTCTGCTTGCGTTGCCGAAGGAGTTGATATTCTGGCTTCATTAATCTTTAATAAGCACAAATATTACTTCACAAAGGATTACTTATGAGAAAAGAACTCGATATTTATAAATTGCACAAACCAGATAGAACATACGATATAATTGACCTAGATATCGTATCGATGGCAGACCAAATTGCCGAAGAAAATAACCTCAGTTATAAAGAAGCAGTAATATTAGCCAAGATTGGCTTTCCAAGCGGCAAAACTAGAATAACGGATATAGTCAAAAACGGATTTAGCTGCAAAGTTGAAAAAGAAGCTTTATAGCAAGCCTACGACGTAAACTTATTTTCGAATTACCTTGTTTTGAACCATAAAGCGTATATTGCCCTAGGGAACTATCTGCAAGTTTACGGGGAATTTATACCGCTTAGGTGTGATAAAGAGCTAATTTTATTTAATCCACTCGTTTTCGAAGAAGAAGACGAATTTCTTACTGAAAAGGCTTACCTGAATGGTATTGAGGATGGCCTCAAATCCTTATCATTTAAATCAGACAAACATCTTGTTTTCAAATCATGCATTCAAGGCGGGACAGCACTTTATTGCAATGCTGAGTTTAAATCTCTGATTAATGAAAATAACTTAAGCGGACTTTCTTTTAATAGTGATTTAGTTAGCATTTTTGCTTAACAAGATAAGCGCGGAATGAATTCATTTAATAAGACCTAACCAAAACTGTCAGATTTGAACAAATAGAGTCAACCAAATCGAACAGACGCATTTGTGCCATGAGCTGCCTTTCCGATTTAACTCATTTCTGCCCCAAGACGAGTTAACGTAAATGCTCTAAGGGCAGCTTTTAGTGAAAACCAGTCATTGTAGTTCGAGCAATTTTACTTCGTATTGATATACTAATGTCATGATTAAAGTTGATTTTATGG